>DEPC01000258.1 GCA_002358555.1 Hungatella sp. UBA3402
TTCTGACAATATTTTCTATCTAAATTACCCGCTATAGTATTGAGGGGATATTCACACATTTGACTTCCCAGGGTCAAAGCAGTTTCTACGCCCATATCATTGGGCTTTTTTGATTTTATCATAGATTTTGGAAAATGCAAGTAGTCTGATAAAAAAATAACAATATTTTGTGACAAAATGGAGAACCTGTGGTATAGTATCATAAAAACAAATGAAACAGCAATCAGTAATTGAAGATAGCAAAAAGTGAGGTGACATATGGAAAACTACAATCCAGAGAAAGAAGAAAAGGTAAAAAAGACATTACAGACAGCAAAAGGAATGATTGTAAGAGTATTTGGCATCATAATGATTCTGCTTTTAAGTTTTGATTCTTATTATAATATTGAGGAGCAGGAGCAGGTAGTACTGACAACCTTTGGAGTGGCAACTGCTGTGACAGAACCGGGACTGCATTTTAAGATTCCTTTCATCCAGAAGGTACAGAAGGTAAATACTACGATTCAGGGGTTTGCCTTGGGATATGACCAGTCAGACAACGAGAGCAGAGAAGAAGATTCCCTAATGATTACCAGTGACTACAATTTTGTCAATGTAGATTTTTTTATTGAATATAAGGTAGCAGACCCAGTAAAAGCTGTGTATGCTTCCAAAGACCCAGTTCTTATTTTGCAAAATATTAGCAAGAGCTGTGTTCGTACTGTGATTGGAAGCTGTGATGTTGATTCTGTGCTGACCACAGGAAAAAATGAAATTCAGTCAAGCATCCGAGATATGATTATCAAAAAATTGGAGGATCATGATGTTGGCCTTCAGGTGACAAATGTGACAATTCAAGATTCTGAACCTCCTACTGCAGAGGTTATGGAGGCATTTAAGGCAGTGGAAACAGCAAAACAGGGGAAAGAAACTGCTATCAACAATGCCAATAAATACCGAAATGAAAAACTGCCTGGGGCCAAGGCACAGATTGACAAGATTATGCAGGAGGCAGAGGCACAAAAAACCAGAAGAATTAATGAGGCGAATGGAGAGGTTGCCAAATTCAATGCGATGTACGAAGAATATAGAAAAAATCCGCAAGTGACCAAGCAGAGGATGTTCTATGAGGCCATGGAAGATGTGCTGCCTCGTCTAAAGGTAATTATTGATGGAACAGGTCAAACTAGTACAATTCTGCCTTTGGATAGCTTCACAGCTTCAAACGCAGTAAATAATTCCGAGGGAATGCAAGGGGCAGAAAGAAGCGATTTTGGAATATCACCAGAGACACCACAGAATAATAGGCAAAGCAGCAGTGAGGCGGCCTCTGTGATAGGCGATAATCCTTCAAGCCAGGTTACAGAGCAAGAGAACAGGGAAGAAGATTCCTTATCTGACAATAACCAGGGATAGGGGAGGAATGAATATTATGAAGAAAATATTGAGAAAGATATTGACAATAGCTATTGCATTAGCAATTATGATAGGATTAGGTGGTTCTGTGGTGGTGACAAAGGAAAATGAATACAAGCTGATTCGGGAATTTGGGCGAGTAAGCAGGGTGATTGATACTGCAGGTCTCAGTTTCAAGATTCCATTTATTCAGAGTGCAGATGCTCTTCCAAAAGAGATTTTGCTCTATGATTTAGCGGCCTCTGATGTGATTACTATGGATAAAAAGACCATGATGTCTGACAGCTATGTATTGTGGAAGATATCAGACCCATTAAAATTTGCCCAGACATTGAATTCTTCAATCCTCAATGCAGAACGAAGGATTGATACTACGGTTTATAATTCCATTAAAAATATCATCAGCAGTATGAGCCAGAACGATGTGATTAGCGGACGTGACGGAGAATTGTCAGAAGCTATTATGAATAATATCGGCAGTACTATGGAACAGTATGGAATTCAGCTTTTGGCAGTAGAGACAAAACAACTGGACTTACCTTCTGACAATAAGGCAGCGGTTTATGAGAGAATGATTTCTGAGAGAGATAAGATTGCAGCTACCTATCAGGCAGAGGGTCAGGCAGAAGCCCAAGTAATCCGCAATACCACAGACAGAGAAATCGCTGTCAGCATTTCCAATGCCCAGGCTGAGGCAGCGGCTGTTACAGCAGAAGGTGAGGCAGAGTATATGAGGATTTTAGCAGGAGCTTACAATACACCAGAGCGGACAGAATTTTATTCCTTTATCAGAGCACTAGATGCGGCTAGAGCATCCTTGACAGGGACAGATAATACTCTAATTTTGCCAGCCGATTCTCCGATTGCCAGCATTTTTATGGGGCAGTAAAAGTTAGCAAAAATTTAGCGATAAAGTATTAAATTGCTTCAAAATAATACGATAGGAGATAAAATGAGATGAAAATCAGGGAAATATTAGCACAAGGTAAACCAACGCTTTCTTTTGAGGTGTTTCCTCCTAAAACTGAAGATAAATACGAGACGGTAGAGGCAGCCGCCAGAGAAATAGCTAAATTGTCACCAGATTTTATGAGTGTTACTTATGGGGCAGGAGGAGGAACCAGCCGATATACAGTGGATATCGCTGCCACTCTTAATAATCAATACCATGTACCTGCATTAGCTCATCTTACCTGTGTATCATCAAAAAAGGAGAAGGTTCATCATGTTCTTGAGGAATTAAAAGACAAGGGTATTGAAAATGTGCTGGCACTTCGCGGAGATATCCCAAAGGATGGGAGCATTGCCAACGATTACCGATATGCCTCCGAGTTGATTTATGAAATTAAACAGTACGGGGATTTCTGCATTGGAGCTGCCTGTTATCCAGAAGGGCATGTGGAATCTGCGAATAAAACCGAAGATATTACTCACCTAAAAGAAAAGGTAGATGCTGGCTGCGATTTTGTAACAACTCAAATGTTTTTTGACAATAATATTCTCTACAATTATTTGTACCGGATTCGGGAAAGAGGTATCACGGTTCCTGTTGTGGCAGGGATTATGCCAGTAACCAGCGCTTCCCAGATTCAGCGAATCTGCCAGATGTCAGGAACGTATCTGCCCTCTCGATTTAAAGCAATCGTAGACTGTTTTGGAACGAATCAAGCGGCCATGAAGCAGGCAGGAATTGCCTATGCTACAGAGCAGATTATTGATTTAATTGCCAATGGAGTCAATGGAATTCATGTGTATTCCATGAATAAACCAGATGTGGCAGCTCGGATACAGGAGAGCCTATCAGAGATTTTGGGTATAGGAAGGGGGAAGTAGATAGAGAAAAATAAAAAGTAAATATTGGCATATAGTTATTTTTTTCTCTCTCGGTATTCCCGCGGGGTGCATCCATAGTGATTATAAAAATTTTTAGAAAAATAGCTTAAGTGATTGAAGCCGCAGGCAAAGGCTATCTCTGTAATGCTTTTGTCTGTGCTGTCTAACAGATTACAGCTTACTTTTAGTCGGTAGGTATTGAGGAAACTGATGGGGGACTGTTGTAGATAATGTTTGAAAATACGACAACATTTGCTTCGGCTGATATGTCCAGCGGCAGCAATTTCCTCTAAAGTGATTTTTTCGTTATAGTGCTGATAGAGAAAAGATATCATATCCTTATGCAATTTTAAATCATCTTTCATTTGCTGTCCATCTTCCATGGGCAGCAATTTTTTTGACTGAAGAAGCTTAGCCCACAATATCTGCATTAAGGCAATAACCTCCATCTCATATCCATCTTGAGACTGCTCTTTGAGCCAGACAATCTGAGTCAGAAGTTTTGAGATTTTTTTTCCTTCTTCTTCATTAGAATCAAAGTAGAGATATTCTAAGCTGTCATTTTTTATGATTGGCGTGACATATTTTTGGAGCAAAGTCTGATTGTTCCCAAACAAAGAGGGGTGAAATAGGATACATAAATAGAAACAGTCCTGTTTTTCATAAGAATATCCATAATGCATCTGGCGGGCATTTACCATGAGAGAATCATTTTCATAAAGCATCAGATGTTTTCCATTGATATAATAGCACATACAACCTTTTAAAATATGTATCCATTCAATATCATCATGCCAATGGCAGGGAGCACTCATATCTGGATAAATAGACAAGTTAGAAGTGCGAATATATAAAGGAATATCAGGATTTTCATAATGCACGACTTCTGAAAAGTCCTGCATCCGTTCAATATTTGCCATATCTGCTGCCTCTGATACGATAGTTATAATATTCTGCAACAATTCTGTTAGATTTCTTTTTAGAACGATATTATAATAAGTAATAGTTTAGATATCTAAATTGTTAATCTATTATATCATAGGTAGGAAAACAAAAGCAATATCATAAGATTTTAAGAGTATATGGAAGATGAAAGAGAGGAAAAAGAAATGTTTGCTGATTATCATGTACATACAGAATTCAGTGATGACTCTGTCTATCCAATGGAAGAAGTGGTAAAGGATGCTATTAAGATGGAGATGGATGAGATTTGCTTCACAGACCATGTAGATTATGGAGTGAAAGTTGATTGGGACAGCGGAGAAGAAATCCATTATCGAGATGGGGAGCCTTTTGCAAATGTAGATTATCCAAACTATGTGATGCAGATTAGAAATTTGCAAAATCTGTATGGAGACAAAATTACAATCAAAATGGGCATGGAATTTGGCATCCAGATGCACACAATCCCAAAGTTTGAATCTCTATTTGCCAGATATCCTTTTGACTTTGTTATCCTATCTGTTCATCAGGTGGAAGATAAAGAATTTTGGACACAGGATTTTCAGAGAGGACGGACACAGAAGGAATACAATGAACGCTATTATGAAGAGATGTTGAATCTAGTAAATCATTATCAAAATTATAGTGTTTTAGGGCATATGGATTTGATTGTGCGGTATGATGAGCTGGGAATTTATCCCTTTGAAAAGGTAAAGCCTTATATTGAAAAAATATTGAAAAAAGTGATTCAAGACGGAAAAGGAATTGAAGTAAATACCTCTTCTCATAGATATGGACTGGCAGATACAACTCCATCAAAAGATATTCTACGCCTTTATCATGAATTGGGAGGAAAGATAGTGACCATTGGGAGCGACAGCCATAAACCAGAACATTTGGGGGCATATGTGGACGAGACAAAACAATTACTCAAATCTATCGGCTTTTCTGCATTTTGCACTTATGAAAAGATGAACCCAATATTCCATGATTTATAGGGATAGAAAGAAGCTGGACTTGACAGCAGAAAGTTAAAAATGGATTTATTTGATGAAAAAGTTGGTAAAAAGGTAATATATATGGAGGAAAATACTATGATGATAGAGCATATTGCAATGTATGTAAACGATTTGGAAAAGGCAAAAGAATTTTTTATAAAATATTTTGGGGCAGTGTCTAATGAAATCTATCATAATCAGAAGACTAATTTTCGTTCCTATTTTTTGTCATTTACAGATGGAGCTAGGTTGGAAATTATGAACAAGCCAGATATGAAAGAGTCAGGGAATAAATTGCTTGCGACTGGTTATATCCATATGGCTTTTTCTGTGGGCAGCAAAGAAAAGGTAGATGAGATGACCAGGCAGTTTAGAGAAGATGGATATGAGGTCATAAGCGGTCCTCGCATTACTGGGGATGGATATTATGAGAGCTGTATTTTGGATTTTGAAGGGAATCAGATTGAAATTACTGTGTAAGCAAATGAATAAAAGACCAAAAATCAAAAAAGCTACTGTGCTGAGAAATTTTCATCTCTCAGTACAGCAGTTTTTTGTTTGTTCTTTGATTAAGAAAAGCAAACATTAGGAATTAATCCAAGTTTTCTCCATCACTCTCAATAACCTTCTTATACCAGAAGAAGGAATCTTTCCGACTTCTTGAAAAATCGCCTGTCCCGTCATCATGGCGGTCAACATAGATAAATCCGTAGCGTTTTGCATACTGGCCGGTTCCTGCGGAAACTAAGTCAATAGGACCCCATGTGGTGTAGCCAATCAGCGGCACACCATCCTCGATGGCATCGCCCATGCAGCGGATATGCTCACGGAAATAGTCGATGCGGTAGTTGTCATGGATAGAACCGTCTTCTTCCACCTTATCAAAAGCGCCGAATCCATTTTCTACAACCATCAGAGGAGTATGAGGATAACGGTCATGAAGGATATTCAAGGTATAGCGCAATCCCAGAGGGTCAATCTGCCAACCCCAGTCAGATGCCTTTAAGTATGGGTTCTTTGCGCCGACAGACATATTGCCAGCAGTCTTTTCTGCATTTTCGTCAGTCGTGATACAGTTGGACATATAATAGGAGAAAGTGTAAAAGTCTACGGTTCCTTTCTTAATAATCTCCTTGTCTTCTTCTGTGATAAAGGAAGCGTCAATGCCATTATCTTTAAAATACTTGAAAGCAAAAGTAGGATACTCACCCCGAACCTGAACATCTCCACAGATATTATTTTTAATATTATCTTCCTCATAGCAGGCAAAGACATCGCTTGGCTTTGGAGTAAGCGGATAAACCGTTACATGAGCAATCATATTGCCAATCATAAAGTTAGGATTGATTTCATGGCCCTTCTGTACTGCAATAGCACTTGCCACAAATTCGTTGTGAAGTGCTTCAAAGGTGGACTGTTTGTCTGATTTTAAGTCGCTCAACTTGATTGGTTTTGTGGAATTGATATCTTCGTCAGCCATGAGTCCTAAACCATAGAGATTGCCGATGCCGCCCTCGCCCATGCATGGAATGTTAATCTCGTTGAAAGTCAGCCAATATTTTACTTTATCTTTGTAGCGTTCAAAGCAGGTGGTTGCATATTTTACAAACAGGTCAATGGTTTTCCTGTTGGAGAAACCGTGATATTTGGTTACAATATTCCATGGAATCTCATAATGGCATAATGTTACCAATGGTTCAATCCCATGCTTTTTGCACTCGTCAAACACATCATCATAGAACTTTAAGCCAGCCTCATTGGGTATCTCATCATCACCGTTCGGGAAAATCCTTCCCCAGTTGATGGAAAGCCGGAAACAAGTGAAGCCCATCTCTGCAAACAGAGCAATATCTTCTTTGTAATGATGGTAAAAATCAATGGCCTCGTGGCTGGGATAGAAAGCATTTGGGTCAGATACGGGAAGGAAAGTCCTTGGTGTGTTCACATCACCGCCTAAAAGCATATCTGGTACAGATAATTTCTTTCCGTCCTCCAAATATGCTCCTTCACATTGATTGGCAGCTACAGCACCACCCCATAAGAAATTTTTTGGAAAAGCCATAATATAAATGTACCCCCTCTTATTTTGATAACTAAATTTTACCATCTCAAAATAAGCTTGTCAATTAGGACAAAATGGATTATAGAAATCATTTTCAATTTGTGCTATAAATAGTATCATATAGGAGGATTTATGAGATGCTCACTGCTTATCAAGGCGGGAGTCATCCCTATCTGATAGACCGCTTGTTCGAGAAAAATTATGGTCAAGAATCTACAGAAACTAACTATCAATCTAATGCTCAGAAGTGGAGGATGAAAAGAAATTTTATGTGTAAAAAGGCATTTTTAGAGTCAGCTATCGCTTTGATTCCTCCTTTAACAGGTATCAGCATGGCAGTTTATGATGGGAATTTTCGTATATTAGAACAATTTGAAAGGCGATATTGTTTTTCTTCTAAATTTCAGAAAATATACACTGCCAAGGAATTAGAGATATTTCTAGAAAATAGCTCCAAGAAGTATATCTATGAGATTGATGAACCCATGGGTTCTCATTTGATTATATTTAAAGAAGAAAATAAATGGATATTATTGGGACCTTATGTTGAAGATGGGTGGAATGAATCTTCTGCTAAGTCCCTTTTGGTGAAATTGGGGGGGTCAGAAGCTATCATCTCGCCGTATAAATCATATCGTTGTAGTTTTCCAATTACTCAACGAGACTATCCTATTAAAATTGCTTTATTAATGTTAAGCCATATAAATGGAGAGAATTTTCATAGAGAGATCAAAACAGTGAGTACGAAAGCCGAATATCTAGATTCAACTTTAGCCTTTTCTGATGTATATGGGGATGCCTCTATTGTCAATAAGCGATATAAGCTAGAGGAAGATTTTATTATAGCAGTAAGCCAGGGAGAGACAGAAAAAGCTTATAAGTCATTGGCAGGAACTAAAAATGTAAGCTCAGGAGTGAGGTTTATTTCTAATGATTTAAAAGACCAGATTGTTGGAGCTGCTATCATCAGAACTTTGGTACGGATAGGCGCTAAGATGGCAGGACTCAGTCCGATTTTGATTGATTCCATTAGCCAGGAATATGCTCAGAAAATGCAGAGAACTGTTTCCAAGAAGGAATTGGATTATCTGGTTTTTAGACTAATCGAAGATTTCTGCACAGAGGTGCGCAAAAGACAGAAAAATAATTATTCTCCTTGTGTCAGGAGAGCCATAGACTTTATGAATCTAAATTTGAGCAAATTGTTAAGTATTTCTGATATTGCAGAGGCAGCAGGAATCGATAAGCGCTATCTAGCGAAGCGATTTGGCCAAGAGACAGGAATGACTATGAAACAATATTTGGCTAAAAAGCGATGCGAGATTGCTGCAGAGCTTTTGATGGATAGAGAACTCAGTGTTCAGGAAATTGCTGCTTATGTAGGCTATCCAGATAATAACTATTTTTCTAAGGTATTTAAGACAAATTTTGGTAGTTCTCCTCAAGATTATCGAAAAAGTGTTTATTTTTTCTAATAACTGCTTGTTTTTTCTAACAGGCAGTTATTTTTTTATGCTAGTATACAAATAAATCTTATTATGCAAAATTCCTATTCTTTGTGAAAGATATATAGATTAGCATTGCTTCTTGAGCCTCCTATTCTTCAGACATATATTTTCTTTTTGAACAAGAATTTTACAGATAAGATATCTTCTTTGAGTAAATATACTTTGTATACAGATATAGAAGGTTAATCGTATTTTCGTGGAAAATATAATGAGGAAATTGATATGTTTATTTACCATTCCTGTCAAACTGCAATCCAGTTTTGCTTAGAGACAAAGTCGTTTGCAGTTGCCCGATTGTACAATGATGAGAAAGCAATGGGTATGCATATTCATGACTGCTATGAAATCTATTTTTCCATTTCAGGGGGAAAACAATTTTTAATTGATAATCGGATGTATGAATTTGAACCTGGGGATATTTTTTTCATCAACCAATTTGAAAGCCATTATCTTTCAAAGATTGATAGAATGACCCATGAGCGTATTGTTGTCTCTATTTATCCAGATTATTTAAAAAAACTTTCCACTTCAGAGACTGATTTAGACCGTTGTTTTTCCTGTCGAGATACCACATTTGGACATAAGATTTCTCTGTCTGCAGAGGAAAGACAGCGCTTTACTTATTATATACACAAGCTTTCCGAATATAAGGGGTTTGGTCAAGATATTATGGACCAGGCTGCATTTCTAGAACTGATGACTTATTTAAACCGAATCTTTATATCCCGTTGTGTCCAGATGCCAGAGACCGAGCAGAAGGCCAAAGCAAACAAAAGTGGGACCCATCACTCACAAATCGATGAAATTTTATCTTATATTAACCAGCATTTATCAGAAAATATGACGATTCCTATCTTAGCTTCCCAGTTTTACTTGAGCAGTTCTTATTTATGCAAGATATTTAAGGATGCAACAGGAACTACCATCAATCGCTATATTACTGCAAGAAGAATCTCTAGAGCAAAGATTCTTTTAGCAGAGGGTCATTCCGTTGCAGAGACAAGTACGTTATGTGGCTTTGGAGATTACAGTAACTTTCTCAAATCGTTTACTAAAATTGTAGGAATATCGCCAAAAAAGTATGCTTCTTATGAGCATTAGAAGAACAAGTCAAGATATTGCTGTCTAAATTGTCGATATTAGAAGAAGATTTGCAAGATTTTTGTGAAGATATGACAAGAAATTGATTTTTTATAATGTTATAATGTGTATATTACACAAAAAGATAAAATCAAGGCCGCGATTTTTGTCGAAAAAAGTAAACTACATAAAAACGAGGAGGATTTTTCATGGAAGAAAGGACAGGAAAAGGTTCCAATCATGAGTGGCTGGATGAGGTATATGAGAAACTTCTGGTGAAAATGAAAGCAGAATGTAGCAGAGTTGGAACTATAATTCCTTATACCACCCATGAAGGCAAATATTATGATGTGGCAGATACCCCTTGGGGAATCGGTTTTTGGACCAATGGATTCTGGCCAGGGATGCTTTGGCAGATGTATGAGGCGACTGGTGATGAGACTTATAAGACAACTGCTGAGGGTGTAGAAGAACGGTTGGATGCGATACTTCGCAGTTTTGATGGAGTAGACCATGATGCAGGTTTTTTGTTTTTACTTTCTGCAGTGGCAGATTATCGTAAGACCAAGAATCTAGAATCCCGCCGTCGGGGACTTCATGCAGCCAATATGCTGGCTGGACGTTTTAATCCTGAAGGAAAATTTATCCGTGCATGGAATGATGCCATGTTTGATTCGGAATCAGTTCCAGATTGGATGAAGACAGAAGCAGGTGTCAGTGGCTGGATGATTATTGACTGTATGATGAATATTCCTCTGCTCTATTGGGCAGCTAAAGAAGCTAAAGACCCACGGTATCAGCATATTGCTATTAGTCATGCCAAGACAGCACAAAAATATGTGGTCAGAGAAGATGGGAGTTGTAATCATATTGTAGCTATCAATCCCCAGACAGGAGAATTTCTGGATAATCCAGGCGGTCAGGGTTATGAAAAAGGTTCTTCCTGGAGCCGAGGGCAATCTTGGGCTGTGTATGGATTTGCTTTAAGCTATCGGCATACAGGAGATAAATCTTTCCTTGATACTGCAAAACAATGTGCTCATTACTGTATTGCCAATCTGGCTGTTAATGACTGGTTGCCTTTAGTAGATTACCGTCAGCCTGAGACACCATTAAAATATGATTCTACTGCTGCTATGATTACAGCTTGTGGTCTGTTAGAGATTGCTAGTCATGTAGGAGAGCATGAAAAGAGATTCTACACCGAGGCAGCTTACCGAATTTTAAGAGCCTGTGACAAGAAGTTCTGTAATTGGGACCCAGAAAAGGATTCGATTGTGGATGGAGGGACTTTCTTCTATCATGACCCCAGCGGGGAAAATACGGAAATACCTATTATCTATGGAGATTATTATTTTATTGAAGCAATTTTGCGCTTAAAAGGAAAAGCGTTGTTTACCTGGTAGAGAGGAGAAACGAATTTGGAGACAAAGTACAATCGCGCAAAACCTTGGCAGCTTTTACTGTTTGTATTTAACAATACAGCTTCTAATATCTACCTGATGACCATGATGTATGTTTCCTACTACGCCAATGGTGTAGCAGGATTGGGGGTGGCTTTTGTATCCAACGTAATCATGTTTTCCAGAGCTTGGGACGGGGTTACAGACCCACTGATAGGTTTTGTAGTAGACCGCACGAATGGTCGTTTTAGAAAATTCAGGCCATTTATGTTCATTGGTAATGTGATTATGTTGGGTACTGTAGTGCTGATGTTTACCACAACCCATCTGATTCCAACTTCTATGAAAGGAATCACTTTTATCCTGATTTATGGAATCTACATTATAGGTTATACATGTCAGAACTGTGCCACCAGAGGAGGACAGACAGTCTTAACCAATGACCCAGCCCAGCGTCCGATGTTCGCCAGAATTGACAGTATCATCAATGCTGGTCTTATGACTGGATTGACTGTTTATATTACTTCCTATCTAGTAGGTAAACATGGAGGTTATACAGCTTCTTTATTTAGAGAGCTGATTATGGTATTAGGCCCTATTTCTTTGATACTGACTATTTTGGCTATTATTGGTATTTCAGAAAAAGATAAGCCAGAAAATTATGCCATTGAAGGAAAAGATACTTCCTACAAATTTATGGATATTTTCAAAATCATCAAAGGAAACCGTGCCATTCAAATGTTAGTTTTAGCTGCTTCCACGGATAAGCTGGCAGCTCAGATTAAAAGTAATGCTACTGTCAGCATCATGCTATATGGGATTGTTATGGGCAATTATGGACTGTTGGGTAAAATGTCCATGCTTACATTGATTCCCAATATGATTATTATCTGGATTGGAACCAGTATTGCATCCAAGTATTCCTCCAAAAAAGCCATGGTTACTTTTACTTGGTTAAGTATTATTTTCTCTGTAGCTATGGGACTTTTGTTAGTACTTGGAGACCCTGCAAAGATATCTTTAGATAATATCGGATTTATGACCATTGCTTTTATCCTGCTCTATATTCTGACAGCAGGTGCTTCTGGAGTTTCCACGGGAATTGCTACCCCTATGATTGCAGACTGTGCGGACTATGAGTTGTATCTATCAGGTAATTATGCTCCAGCCTTGATGGGAACCGTATTTGGATTTTTTGATAAAGTGGTATCCTCTTTTGCATCTACAATTGTAGGCTACAGTGTTATGGCTATAGGCTTTAAGGAGTTATTTCCACAGATTGATGACCCTTATACTCCAGCTATTTTCTGGATGGTGATGTTTTTGTTTATTGGTATTCCGATTATAGGGTGGATTGCCAGCCTCATTGCCATGAAATTTTATCCTCTGGACCAGGAAAAAATGATTGAAGTTCAGGCAAAAATTGCTGATATGAAAAAAGAGGCTTTACACAAATAATCTAAAGAAAGGAATCATAAACTCAATGAAAATTGCATTGATTAATGAAAACAGTCAGGCTGCAAAGAATGGAATTATTGTCTCTGCTCTAGAAAAGGTAGTTGTTCCCATGGGGCATATTGTACATAATTATGGAATGTATGCTGCTGATGATAAAGCTCAGCTTACCTATGTTCAATGTGGCATTTTGGGGGCGATTCTGCTCAACAGTGGAGCAGCAGACTATGTGATTACTGGATGTGGTACTGGCGAAGGAGCAATGTTGGCTATGAACAGTTTTCCAGGCGTGATTTGTGGTCATGTGGAGGACCCAGTAGATGCTTATACCTTTGCTCATGTCAATGACGGCAATGCTGTGGCAATGCCATTTGCCAAGGGCTTTGGATGGGGCGGCGAGCTAAATTTGCAGTATGTATTCGAAAAACTCTTTGGTTTTGGACATGGCCAAGGATATCCGCCAGAGAGGGTGGAACCAGAAATGCGCAACAAAAGAATTTTGGACCAGGTTCGCGAAAAGACCTTGCGTCCGCTTCTAGAATGTCTACAAGCGATTGACCCAGAGCTAGTTAAGGGAGCTGTTTCAGGAGAACATTTTTCAGAACTATTTTTTGAAAACTGTAAAGACCCATCAATTGCAGAATATGTAAAAAATCTGCTTTAAACGGACAAGTTATCAAAGGGCTGTTACAAAATGATAGATTTACTACATTTTGCAACAGCCCTTTGATAATGATAATAAAGGAGGGGAAAGCTATTATGGCAAATTTGAAAATTACTGTATTAAACGATAAAGGACAAGTAAAACAGGAAGTTTGCGGTCAAGATCAGATTGTAATGGTTAGTAAAGAAGAATATGAACCTGGCGACCAGCTTCAGTTTGAGACAGATGAGACTTCTACCTTCTATATGATTCGGATAGATGGAGCCATGGACGAGGCATATGTGTACTTGACAGAAAAAACACTAAACTATGTAATTCCTTTTGATATGGATAAAATTTCTTATCACCCAGCCAGTTTTTCAGGAGAATACCATTATATTACTATGAGAAAGGCAAAAGTGCAGGAGAATAGAAATTATCGAAATGTAGCTCAAAATGCTATGGACCAGAATAATCATCAAGGATGTTTTCCCCATGTCCATGCCAATGCAGAGACAAAAGGAAACATTCATGCATTATTTGCAGCGCGCAATGTAATTGATGGAATCGTGGCAAATGAATCTCACTGGCCATGGCCTTACCAATCCTGGGGAATCGACCAGAGGGAAGATGCAGAGATTACCTTGGAGTTCGGACGGCCTGTTGATATGGACGAATTGCGGCTGTATACCAGGGCAGATTTTCCTCATGACAACTGGTGGGTACAGGCAACTGTAATTTTTTCTGATGGGAGTGAGGAGATACTTGAGATGGAAAAAAGCATGAAACCTCATGTATTTTCTATTAAAAAGGAAGGAATTACATGGTTAAAGCTTTGCAAACTTATAAAAGCAGATGACCCATCACCATTTCCAGCTCTGACACAAATTGAAGTGTATGGGAGAAATTCGGAATAAAAGTTTCAGATAGTTATTATAGTATTATCATGACAGCGAACAGACAACTTTTAGAAGAATTTGCCTCATGATTGCCTTAAAGATGACAATAGCCAAAAGTAACATTAAACACTCATCTGACAGTTGACAGATTCCAAGAAGGATACAATAGAAAACTTTCTAAGGTTATTTGTTGGCTGTTATGTTAATACTATAACGACTGTTTGAAATTATGCTTTTTCTCATTAAGCTCTGGCCAAACCGTCTTAAGCATAGTACCATAGCAAGCAAGCCCTCCGACAAAATTGGAGACAGGCTCTGCCATAAAGATACCATGAACACCAAGATGAAAGAGGTTAGGAAGGATTAAAATAAGTGGAATTACAATAATCACTTTTCGGAAAATAGAGAAAAATACTGCATTTTTAGATTTTCCTAAAGCAACAAATACAGACTGTCCAGCAAACTGTAAGGACATCATAAAAAATCCAAAGTAGTAGATTTGCATGGCAGGGATTCCTGATTCTACCAAATCTCCTTCATGATTGAAAATCCGAATAAAAAATTCAGGGAAGCCATGAACCAGGCTCCACATAATAGTAGTATAGATGACTGATACCAGAGACATAAAAATAACTGCTTTTTTAACTCTTTTATATTCTCCAGCTCCATAGTTGTACCCCATTACTGGCTGGGCGCTGTTAGTAAGACCATTGATAGGAAGGGAGATAATTTCACGGACAGAATTGATAACTGTCATAATTCCTATGTACAAGTCGCCACCAAAACGGGCTAGGCTGGCATTATACATAATCTGAACCAAGCTATTAGTTATAGACATAGTAAAACCAGAAAGTCCTAGACCAATAATGTCTAAGATTCGTTGCCGCTTTAGAGGAAACGACTGTTTTCTCAGTTTTAAAATGGCTTTGTTTCCAGTTAAAAATCGAATAATCCACAAAGCAGAAAGTCCTTGAGAAATAATAGTGGCCCAAGCAGCTCCCTGGACTCCCAGATTAAGTGCAAAAATAAAAATAGGGTCTAAAATAATATTTGTGACAGCACCCAATAGTACAGTCAGCATACCAATTTTTCCAAAGCCCTGGGAATTGATAAAGCTGTTCATACCAAGCCCAACCATCACGAAAACACTGCCAAGAAGGTAAATCGTAATATAGGAATCAGCATAAGAAATGGTAGTCTCAGAAGCACCAAACAGATAGAGCATAGGACGTTTTAGAGTCAGCCCAAGAATCGTCAGTATAAGCCCACAGAACACCATCATAACAAAGGAATTGCCCATAATGGCTTCGGCCTCCTGCTCATTGCCTTTGCCCGTTGGATAGAACATAAAGGTGCTCCACCCATACCAAATAGGTTGGCAAAAGCAATTACCATAGAGATAATAGGAAGGCAAAGCCCCAATCCTGTCAGAGCCATTGTGGCATCCTTTGGAATACGGCCAATATAAATTCGGTCTACAATATTATAAAGTACATTGATAAGCTGGGCCAATGTCATAGGCAAGGCCAGCCTCAGGATATTTTTAATGACACTTCCCTGCGAAAAGTCATTTTTGCTGTTTGTTTTTTCAGCAGAGGACATAGAGAGATACCACCCTTCCATATAATATTCAGAGTTTGTATTGGAATTTATATAGATTGTAACAGAAAATTTAGTCCATAACAATTATTAGTTTTATAACTTTAATCTATCATTTAAAGTTAATAGGATTATGTCTATATTAACTTGAATATACACTATATTGTATATTTTCTTGAAAATCATTGTATCTTGATTTTATAGGATTTATAAGATACAATGATTTATAGTTATAATCATCTTTATTATTTATAGAAATAATAAAATGATAGAAAAAATTATATAAGTAGAATAAGAGGAGACTACAAATGAAAAATTCTTATGATATTGCAGTGATAGGAGAATCTATGGCTGGAAAAAGTACTTGGATATCCAGTCTTTTCAGAGATGATATTGGAAAAAAGCTGGGAAGCGAAATCTTAAAAAATACGATTGGACAGACAAAGATTACAATACGCTATATTTTACATAATAAAGAATATTTTGGAATTGGGGATATTAGATGTAACTGCGAACATATGGCCCAATGTATAAAAGAAAAGAAATCTGAAAAAGCTGTTAAGATTATAAAAGAAGTTCTGAAAATTCCAAGTGAATGTTGTTCTGGCAAGGAAGAAGAAATAGCAGAAAAGTTAAAGAAGTACTTTGAAAGTGATAATTATCAGCATCTTTTAAAAAGTCTGTGTCCATTTGACCTTATTTCTAAGTTAGCTAATGAATTGAGTATTGGAGAATCAGGCATGATTTCTCATATAGCAATTTCCGGACCAGCTAATGATGCCACCATAAAAATTCTTCAAGATTATCATTTAGAGGAAATTACAATCCGTGATACAAGAGGATTTCTTGATGAATCAGAAGAAAAAATGCAGGAATATCTAAATCATGCCAAAAGAGAGCGAGAAAAAAAGGAAAGTGATAAAACAGTTATCAATCCTCTTACAGAGGAAGAAAAAAGGAAACAATATTTACAGCAGTTATTAGATGATAGAGATGTAAATGGAATTGATGCATGTATCATCATGGCTAAGGGCGGTTCTAATGCATTAAATAAAAGAAATAATAAAAGTATTTATGGCCCATTAATAAAAAATATGTTGGAGAAATATCCTACATTTTTGGTAATAAGGGCAGATAAAATTACAGAAGTTTATGATGAAAATCCAGATATTTCTTATAAAGAGGCAATAGCGAAAGATGAAAAGGGGCAGTTTATTCTGCTTGGAAGGCGGTTTAGTGGCTTTAAAGAGCTGCGTGCTCTATTAAAAGACTATGGATTATTTGAAAAATCTGATAATTTGCAAACTGATATTGCCAGAAAACATTATAAAGAACTGGTCTTAGCAGAGGTAGATTTATCAGAATCTGACCAGCAAGAGATAGGCGAAATTAATTTAACCGAAATAATTACATTATATAGAAAAACTGCTTTGGGAGCCTTAACAGAGATATTAAGTGGTATTCAAGAATATTTTAAAAATATAGAAATAGCAAATTCTTGTTTGAAAGCTTTAAGTAAAAAGCAGCCAGAAATTTTGAAACAATTGTTTGATGAGCATTTTGACCGTAATATTTATAAATATAGTGATAATTGGGGATTTACCAATGGGTTATTTGAGTATGTGACAAAATATCTTTCTGATAAAGTGGCTGCAGAGCCTTATTATGGAAATATGGTGGGAATTTTTGGTGGACTTACGACATGGATACCAGGAGAAGGAAGGGTAGGACAAGCGGCGATTGATTTCTTACAAACAGCATACAAAGTTCAGGAAAATCTATTTCCAAAACTAGTGAATGGGTTGGAGCCAGAAATAAGATTATATGCAGAACAAAGATATACCAAAGAAAAAGACATACAGGAAGCAGTTATATTATTAAAAAGAAATATACTTTTAAAATACCGAAGAGATATGGATACCAATTTTGAACGGCTTTCTTGTACATCTCGTATGATTCCAAGGTATTATCTGGAAATAGCATGTGAGCAGGTGAAGCAGGAGTTAGAAGTTAGGCCAGGTTATATTGGAAAATATCTTAAAGAATTAGAAACAAAATTCGCAGATGAAAGATGGCTGCAGGATAGATATCAAATGTCAGTAGTAAAGAGGGTATTGTGGTATTTAGTTTGCAGCGGGAAAAATTACCAATGATAGATAAAAGCCATACTGGAATTCCTGATTGGATTATTAAGTTTATGTCTCATACGCTTCCATAACAGTCAAGAAACTGTAGATAATTATAAGTAGAGAATACAAAATAACATTGTTTTTGGAAAGTTTCCCATATATAATAGAAAAGAAGGCATGTTCTGTACTGCTAGGCTGCGTCTGAAAATTCATTTCTGCGATTATCTGTACGCCCTAGAACAGAACACTCTTGAAAAAGAAATGGAGGGAATACTATGGCAATCTTGGTAACAGGTGGCGCCGGATATATTGGAAGCCACACATGTGTTGAACTGCTGAATGCAGGCTATGATGTAGTTGTCCTGGATAATTTGTGCAATTCCTGTAAAGAATCTGTGAATCGTGTGGAAGAGATTACAGGGAAAAAGGTAACTTTTTATGAGGCTGACCTTTTAGACCAGCCAGCAGTAAAACGGGTATTTGACAATGAAAAGATAGAGTCTGTCATTCATTTTGCAGGACTTAAGGCAGTCGGTGAGTCTGTATATAAGCCTCTGGAATATTATCATAATAATATCACAGGGACATTGATTTTATGTGATGAGATGAGGAAACATAATGTAAAAAGCATTGTGTTCAGTTCTTCTGCCACAGTATATGGCAATCCAGCTTTTGTACCGATTACAGAAGAATGTCCAAAAGGGGAAATTACCAATCCTTATGGACGTACCAAGGGGATGCTTGAACAGGTATTGACAGATTTACACACAGCAGATCCAGAATGGCAGGTTATGCTTCTTCGGTATTTTAATCCTATTGGTGCCCATGAATCAGGAAGAATCGGCGAGAATCCTAAAGGAATTCCAAACAATCTGCTCCCATATATTACCCAAGTGGCTGTGGGCAAGCTGGTATGTCTTGGAGTGTTTGGCAATGATTATGATACGCCAGACGGAACCTGTGTAAGAGATTATATCCATGTAGTGGACTTAGCAGACGGACATGTGAAGGCATTACAGAAACTGGAAAAGAGCGAAGGTGGAGTGTGGATTTATAATCTGGGTACAGGAACTGGATATAGTGTTTTGGATGTCATCAATGCCTTTGAGGAAGCGAATGAATTAAAAATTAACTATGTGTTCAAAGACCGTAGGCCTGGAGATGTGCCAGCTTGCTATGCTGACCCAGCTAAGGCAAAAGCAGAGCTTGGCTGGGTAGCAAAGCGTGGAATTAAGGAGATGTGCCAGGATTCCTGGAGATGGCAGAAAAATAATCCAGCAGGATATGAGGAATAAAAAAAGAACATTGAATGAGGGAGAAATAAAGTAATAATAAGCAAGAAAGGGTGTCTGAAGGCATCCTTTTTTCGCTTATTGAGCTTTAAAATCCCTCTAAAGTGCTTCTTGTATTTCCAGAAAACCTATGCTATAATGCTAAATTGAAGTGTAGCGCCCAAGCGGAGTAGGCGATTCACATATAGATTAAGGAGGAACCCATAACATGAGTTTACAGGTAGAGAATTTAGAGAAAAATATGGCAAAGCTTACAGTGGAAGTACCAGCTGAGCAGTTTGATGCTGCGATTAAGTCTGCCTATAATAAGAACAAAGGCCGTTTCGCCATTCCAGGCTTCCGCAAGGGGAAAGCTCCTCTTGCCATGATAGAGAAAATGTATGGCTTAGAAGTATTTTTTGAGGATGCTGCCAATATTGTATTGGACGCTACTTATGAAGATGCTGCTGATGAGAGTGGATTGGATATTGTATCCAGACCAGAGGTTTCCCTGGTACAGATTGAAAAAGGAAAGCCATTTATTTATACTGCAACCGTGGCTGTGAAACCAGAGGTTACATTAGGCCAATATAAAGGGATTGAGGTAGAGAAGGCAACAGCCGAGGTTACTGACGAAGATGTGGAAGCAGAACTGAAGAAAGTTCAAGACCAGAACTCCAGGCTCTTGACTGTGGAAGACAGACCAATACAAGATGGAGATGAAGCAGTTATTGATTTTGAAGGCTTTATAGATGGCAAGGCTTTTGACGGCGGTAAGGCAGAAGATTATAATCTGGTAATCGGTTCTCATTCATTCATTGATACGTTTGAAGAGCAGCTTATAGGAAAGAATATTGGAGAAGAATGCCAGGTTGAGGTGACTTTCCCAGAAAAATACCATGTAGCAGATTTAGCTGAAAAACCGGCTGTATTTAAAGTAACTATCAAAGAGATTAAGGTAAAGGAATTACCCGAAATCAATGACGAATTTGCCGGAGAGGTTTCCGATTTTGAGACATTAGATGAATATAAAGCAGATATCAAGGCGAAACTTTTAAAGACGAAAGAGAAACAAGCTATTACAGAGAATGAAAACCGCGTAGTAGAAAAAGTAGTGGCAGGTGCAACTATGGAGATTCCAGAGCCCATGATTGAAACTCAAGTGCAAACGATGATTAATGACTATGCACGGAGAATCCAGGGACAGGGAATGTCCTTCAGCGAGTATTTGAAATTTACAGGAACCAGCATCGAACAGCTTAAAAATCAGGCCAGACCCCAGGCTGAACGGACAATCCGTACTAGACTGGTATTAGAGACTGTGGCAAAGACAGAAAATATCCAAGTTTCTGAGGAAAAATTAGAAGAAGAAATCAAGAACATGGCCAATGCATACAGAATTGATGTAGAGCGTGCAAAACAGCGCATGGGAGAAGAGGGATTAGAGCAGATGAAGGAAGATTTAGCTGTTCAGGAGGCTGTAGATTTCCTTGTAGCAGAGGCAAAATTAGTATAAGATAAGCAGTAATAGAAAGAGTGGAGGGAGTAAGGATGAGTTTAGTTCCATATGTCCTTGAGCAGACTAGCAGGGGAGAGCGTACCTATGATATTTATTCTCGCTTGCTGAAAGACAGAATTATCTTTTTGGGCGAGGAAGTGTCAGATGTATCTGCCAGCCTAATTGTGGCGCAGTTATTATTTTTGGAGTCAGAAGATCCTGGAAAAGATATCAACCTATATATCAACAGCCCAGGTGGTTCTGTGACAGCAGGTATGGCTATCTATGATACCATGAATTATATCAAGTGTGATGTGTCTACTGTATGTATTGGTATGGCGGCCAGCATGGGAGCATTTCTGTTAGCTGGAGGCGCTAAAGGAAAGAGATTTGCTCTTCCCAATGCTGAAGTAATGATTCATCAGCCATCAGGAGGAGCAAAAGGTCAGGCTACAGAGATTAAGATTGTAGCAGAGAAAATTTTGCAGACCAGAAGAAAACTCAATGAAATCCTGGCTGCCAATACAGGTCAACCCATTGAAGTGATTGAACGGGATACGGAACGAGACAATTATATGACTGCTGAAGAAGCCAAAGCTTATGGGCTGATTGATTCAGTACTTGAGAAGCATTAGTATTCTATATAGATTTACTATGAAAGTCCTAGACAGTAACCATGATAAGAGCAAGCTTACTTGTATCGAATCATGGATAT
The DNA here is from genome assembly GCA_002358555.1 of Hungatella sp. UBA3402. Classification (GTDB taxonomy): domain Bacteria; phylum Bacillota; class Clostridia; order Lachnospirales; family Lachnospiraceae; genus UBA3402. The sequence continues at coordinate 21,431 of DEPC01000258.1, forward strand.
CAGGTAGACAAGTCAGTATGAGCAAGCAGGACATCAGGCCGAATTGCGAATATTGGCATCAACTGTATGAGTTTGAAGGACAAAGCAGTTGGCTTTCATAGAGGGCTGGTGCAGCATCAAAAGTTGTATGAATGTTTAGAGAAACATTGTCCCATGGATTATAAGGAAGAAAAGGAGAATAGAGGTGGGAAGAATGCCAGGCAGAATGGAGGATAAAGTCCGCTGCTCTTTCTGTGGAAAAACTCAAGAGCAGGTCCGCAAGATGATTGCAGGCTCCAATGGTGTGTACATCTGTGATGAATGTATTGACCTATGTGCAGAGATTCTGGAAGAAGAACTGGATGGAGAGGAATTTATCAAAGAAGATGTCAATGAAATCAACCTGTTAAAACCAAAGGAAATCAAGGCATTTTTAGATGAATATGTGATTGGACAGGACGAGGCAAAAAAGGTTCTATCTGTAGCTGTATATAATCACTACAAGAGAATCACATCTATGAAGAATATGGATGTGGACGTACAGAAAAGCAATATTTTGATGCTGGGACCTACAGGATCAGGAAAGACATATCTTGCTCAAACATTGGCAAAGATGCTCAATGTACCATTTGCCATTGCGGATGCCACTGCTCTGACAGAAGCTGGCTATGTAGGTGAAGACGTGGAAAATATTCTGTTAAAGTTGATTCAGGCGGCTGATTATGATATCCATAAGGCAGAATACGGAATTATCTATATCGATGAGATTGACAAGATAACCAAGAAATCTGAAAATGTGTCTATTACTAGAGATGTATCAGGCGAAGGAGTGCAGCAAGCACTTTTAAAGATTTTGGAGGGAACTGTGGCAAGTGTTCCTCCCCAGGGAGGAAGAAAGCATCCTCATCAGGAGCTTTTACAGATTGATACCACCAATATTTTGTTTATCTGTGGCGGAGCTTTTGATGGTTTGGAAAAGATTATTCAGAATCGTATCAGTAAGAGTTCGATTGGCTTTAATGCAGAGGTTGTGGATAAGAAAGCTACAGATATTGACAAACTGTTAAAGCAAGTAGAAGCTCAGGATTTGATAAAGTTCGGATTGATTCCAGAGTTTATTGGACGTGTTCCAGTGACCGTTTCTCTAGAGCTTTTATCAGAAGAGGCACTTCTGCGTATTTTGAGAGAGCCGAAAAATGCTCTGGTAAAGCAATATCAAAAATTGTTTGAGATGGATGATGTCAAGCTGGAGTTTAAAGAAGAGGCATTAAGGGCCATTGCAAGAATGGCTATGGAGAGAAAGACAGGAGCAAGAGGACTTCGCTCTATTATGGAATCAGCTATCATGGAATTGATGTATGAAGTGCCTTCTGACAGCAGCATCGGCATCTGTACGATTACTCAGGGAGTGATAGATAAGACTGGAGAACCAGAGATTGTCTATCGGGATATGGCTGTTCCCAAAAAAACTTTGAGCCAGAGATTTAAGAAAGATAGGCCAGGAGAGATTGCATAATTGTATGGTTAATAATAAGATGGGAGCTTTTCGCTCCCATTTTTTTGCAAATTATTTTAGGGAGTGTCTGAAAACTGCATTCTGACAGATATGCATCACAATTTATGAGAGGTTTGTCTCAAATGAAGGAAGTATAATAGGCTATATTGAGTGAATTTGAGGGAACATGCAGATAGCAGAAATGAGTTCACTTTCTAAGAAATAGAGATAAGATACAGGAAAGAAGGCATATGAGAATGGAAGAAAATATAACCTTGCCCATCATTGCATTGAGAGGCATGACAGTACTGCCAGGGCAGACCATTCATTTTGATATCAGTAGAAAAAAATCCATAGCAGCTCTTGAAAAAGCTATGGTTACAGACCAGCAGCTTTTTCTAATAGGGCAGAAATCTCCAGAGATAATCGACCCTTGCCAGGAGGAATTGTGGGAGATAGGCACTATCGCAGAGATTAAGCAGCTTGTAAAAATACCTGGAAATGTGCTTCGAGTTTTGGTAGAAGGAAAAGAAAGAGCCAAGCTTTCTGAGTTAGATTCTGAAGAATCTTTGCTGATAGGAAAAGTAACGAAAGAACCATTAAAAGAAGAGGAAATGGATTCTGTTGTAAAAGAAGCAATGGTTCGAATATTGAAAGAAAAATTGGAAGAGTATGGGCAAGGGAATCCCAAATTGGCAAATGATACCTTGCCAGAACTGCGGATGATTCAGGATTTAAGGAAATTAATGGTTCAAATCAGTATTCAAATTCCGTTTGATTTTACAATCCGACAAGAGATTCTAGAAGCGTCTAATGAAACTCAACTTTATGAAGTGCTTGTGCATCGCCTATCTATAGAAATTGAGATAGGACAGGTAAAACTGGACTTTCAAAGCAAAGTGAGAACCCAGATTGATAAGAATCAGAGGGATTATATCTTACGGGAGCAGATGAAGGTAATTAGAAAGGAATTGGGAGAGGATAATCCTGTAGATGATGCAGATGAATACCTATCAAAAGTAGAAAAGCTTAAGGCAGAAGAGGAGACAAAAGAAAAGCTAAAAAAAGAAATTGAACGTTTTCGGAATATGCCAGGAAGCAGTCAGGAAGCGAATGTATTGCGCACTTATATTGAAACTCTTTTGGAATTACCTTGGAAAGAGTATTCCCAAGATAATAATGATATCCACCATGCTCAGAAAATTCTCAATGAAGACCACTATGGACTCGAAAAGGTGAAAGAAAGAGTATTAGAATACCTTGCAGTGAGAACTTTGACTAAGAAAGGCAATGGGCCTATCTTATGCTTAGTGGGACCACCAGGGACAGGCAAAACTTCTATTGCTAAGTCTGTGGCAAGAGCATTGAATAAAAAATATGTGCGTATTAGTCTAGGAGGAGTTCGAGATGAAGCAGAAATTCGAGGACATAGAAAAACCTATGTAGGAGCGATGCCAGGACGATTAGTGGAAGGACTTCGCCAGGCAGGGGTAGGGAATCCTTTGATGCTCTTAGACGAGATTGACAAGGTGAGCAGTGAATATAGAGGAGATACTTCTTCTGCCCTTTTGGAAGTGCTGGATGGAGAGCAGAATATGAAGTTTAGAGACCACTATGTGGAGACATCCATTGATTTGTCCCAGGTACTGTTTATTGCAACTGCTAATACCACCCAGACCATTCCAGCTCCTTTGCTTGACCGTATGGAAGTGATTGAGGTCAGCAGCTATACAGAAAATGAGAAATTTCATATTGCCAGAAAATATTTACTTAACAAGCAATTAGAAAAAAATGGGTTAAAATTAGGGCAGCTTTCTATCAGTGATGGGGCCGTCAAAAAGATTATTCATAATTATACCAGGGAAGCTGGAGTAAGGAATCTGGAACGGAGAATTGGAGATATCTGCCGAAAAGCTGCCAGAGAATATTTAGAACATAAAAAAACGAAGATTAAGGTTATAGAGTCTAATTTAGAGAAATATCTGGGAAAAGAGAAGATTTCTTTTGAGGATGCGAATGAGGAAGACCAGGTGGGAATTGTGCGTGGATTGGCATGGACTAATGCTGGTGGGGATACCTTGCAGATTGAGGTCAATGTGATGCCAGGAAAAGGGGAATTGATGATGACTGGGCAGATGGGAGATGTCATGAAGGAGTCTGCTCGTATTGCATTGACTTATGTTCGCTCCATTGGACCTGTATATAAAGTAGATGAGGACTTTTTTGAAAAGCATGATATTCATCTTCATATTCCAGAAGGAGCAGTACCCAAGGATGGTCCATCAGCAGGAATCACGATGGCTACTGCTATGATATCAGCCATCACAGGACGGTTGGTAGATGCAAAGACAGCCATGACAGGAGAAATTACTCTTCGAGGACGGGTACTGCCCATTGGAGGGCTGAAAGAAAAGATTTTAGCTGCAAAAATGGCCCATATTAAAAAAGTACTGGTGCCAGAGAAGAATCGTTCTGATATCAGAGAATTGCCAAAAGAAATTACAAAAGGGCTAGATATTGTGTATGTAAAGGAGATGTCTGAGGTTTTGGAACAGGCGTTGGTCTGAGAAGAAACTTGAATTTTAGTAGGAAAGGAAAGGAATATGGTTATAAAAAGTGCAGAATTGGAGACAGTATGTGGAGTAACCAGTACCCTTCCAGAAAATGTACATCCAGAGTTTGCATTTTCTGGAAAATCTAATGTAGGAAAGTCTTCTTTAATCAATGGATTGATGAATCGTAAGTCTTTGGCAAGAACCTCTTCTCAACCAGGAAAGACTCAAACCATCAATTTTTATCATATTAATAATTCCCTATATTTTGTGGATCTACCTGGGTATGGATATGCTAAAGTACCTTTGGCAGAGAAAGAACGCTGGGGAAAAATGATTGAGGGTTATTTAAAAAGTTCAAAACAGTTAAAAGGAGTATTTTTGCTGGTGGATATCCGTCATGAGCCCTCAAAAAATGATAAAACCATGTATGAATGGATTTTATATAATGGATATCGCCCAATAGTTATTGCCACAAAATTGGACAAATTAAACCGCAGCCAAGTGCCAAAGCATGTAAAAATGCTTCGGACTGGATTGGGGATGGAAAAGCAGGATATCTTAATTCCATTTTCTGCCTTAACCAAACAGGGAAAGGAGGAACTATGGGAGTTAATACAAGAGATGGCAGAGGAAGCTTCTCAAATGGGAAAATAGAACAAAAAGGTTGATTATTATATGACTTTAACTAGAAAATATGTTATAGTAAAGTTATATAAAAGGCTTCACGTAACTATCATACTATACAAGCATTTCAAACAAAGAATTAGAGAGGCTTAAACTGAATATTCTCTACAACATCTCTATATGCTATTTTTATGGTTGATTTTGTGAGAATGTTCCAACATCGTAAGGAGGATTATATGAAGCTAACATTTATCGGAGCAGACCATGAAGTAACTGGAAGTTGCCACTATTTAGAATGTGGAGATACAAAGTTGGTAGTGGACTATGGAATGGAGCAAGGCATCAATCGTTATGAAAATGCAGAGCTTCCTGTCCCTTGTTCAGAAATTGACTATGTTCTATTGACTCATGCCCATATTGACCATGCAGGATGTATTCCTCTGCTCTATGCAAAAGGGTTTCGCGGAGAAATTATCACTACTTGTGCTACTGGCGATTTATGTCAGATTATGTTGCGTGATAGTGCCCATATTCAGGAGATGGAGGCAGAATGGAAAAACCGAAAAGCAAGGAGAGCTGGAAATCCAGAAGTATTGCCTTTGTATACGATAGCAGATGCTCAAGGAGCTTTGGGTCATTTAAAGACCTTTGAGTACGGAGAATTGGTAAAATTAAATGATGATATTACCCTTCGTTTTACAGATGCAGGTCATTTGCTTGGTTCAGCTTCTATTGAAGTATGGTGTAACGAGGATGGAATAGAAAAGAAGATTGTATTTTCTGGTGATATTGGCAATAAAAATAAACCTTTGATTCGTGACCCAGAATATATCAAGGATGCAGATTATGTGGTTATGGAATGTACTTACGGCGACCGAGAACATGGAGCAGTAATGGACCATATTGGAGAACTTGCCAATATTATCCAAAATACTCTAGATAGGGGAGGCAATGTGGTGATTCCAGCTTTTGCTGTTGGCCGTACCCAAGAACTTTTATATTTTATCAGAAAAATTAAATCCGAGCATATGATTTTTGGTCATGAAGGGTTTGAAGTATATGTAGATAGTCCTCTGGCAGTGGAGGCAACCAATATATTCAAAAAAAATCTTTTGCGATGTTATGATGATGAAACCAGAGCTTTGGTAGAGCAGGGAATCAATCCTATCGATTTTCCAGGATTAAAACTTTCTGTTACCAGTGAGGATTCCAAGGCTATCAATTTTGATTCCAATCCAAAGGTGATTATCTCTGCTTCTGGTATGTGTGATGCAGGACGTATCCGTCATCACTTAAAGCATAATTTATGGTATCCAGAAAGTAGCATTGTGTTTGCAGGTTATCAGGCAGAGGCAACTCTTGGACGAGCCTTGATTGATGGAACTTCTTCTGTAAAGCTGTTTGGTGAAACGATAGATGTCAGAGCTCATATTGATGTGATTAGTGGTCTCAGCAGCCATGCGGATATCCATGGCCTTTTAGAGTGGATTAAAGCTTTTGAAAAGAAACCACAGATGGTTTTCACAGTTCATGGTGATGATACTGTATGTGATATTTTTGCTGAACGTCTTACCAGAGAAATGGGACTTAAGGCAACAGCTCCTTTTAGTGGCTCTGTGTTTGATTTAGCAAATGGTAAATGGCTTGTACAAACTGCAGGAATTCCTGTATCAAAGACTGTCACACTGGCAAGGAAACGGGCAGATACAGTATTTGCACGTCTTGTGGCAGCAGGCGAACGTCTGACGAGACTAATTCTGCGCAGTGAAGGAGGAGCTAACAAGGATTTGGCTAGATTTACAGACCAAATTCATGCATTATGTGATAAATGGGACAGATAGGAGTTTTTCATGAAAGTATTGATTTATACAGATGGTGCTGCAAGAGGAAATCCTGATGGTCCAGGAGGATATGGAGTAGTACTTCATTATACAGATAACCAAGGCATTCTTCATGAAAAGACCTTGTCTGCTGGCTATGTTCGTACTACCAACAACCGAATGGAGCTTATGGCGGCGATTGTAGGATTGGAAGCCTTAAATCGCCCTTGCCAGGTAGAGCTTTATTCAGATTCTAAGTACTTGACCGATGCCTTTAACCAAGGGTGGATTGATAACTGGATAAAACATGATTGGAAACGGGGAAAGAATGGACCAGTGAAAAATATTGACCTTTGGAAACGGCTGTTAGAGGCTAAGAAATCCCACCAAGTAACTTTTATCTGGGTAAAAGGTCATGCAGGACATCCTCAGAATGAAAGATGTGACATCCTAGCTACATCAGCGGCTGATGGAACACAACTGTTGATAGATGAAGGGCTGGAGGCATAGAACATGCTTGGAAATTAAATAAATCTTACAATATATTACTAATTTTACATCGGTATTCCATTTCCAGCCAGATTATGATATCTTAGTTTTACCAAACGTTATCATTTGATATCGTTTGGTTTTCTACCAAAAGAAAAATAATAGTTTGGCAGAGATTATCATAAAATAAAGGAATGAACCCAATGAAGAATAAAGGAGTCATGATTTCACTGGCAGCCATTCTGGTCATTGGAATACTAATTACAAAAGGTACTTATGGTTTTATAGAGAAGAATAGCAATACTTCTGATATGGCAGCATCCCAGATAGCAGAAAGTGAAGCTACTGGAGCACTGACAGATGAGCGTGTACAAGAACAGTCTCCAAACCTAGCTGCTGATACAGTTCAAGAGACAGATATTGGCTTTGAGATGGGATTAAGCATGGATGGGATTGATGGTGAAAAGGCGTATTCCCGTCTGGCAGATAATTCTTCCTTGGAGGACAGTGACTATTCTGATGCCAAAAAACAAGAAAAGTTGTTGTCTGATTCTCTTAGTATGGATAAAGGGGTCAAGGAAGATGTTGAAGAAGCTGTAGTGGAAGAGGGAAAGTCTGCCCAGAAATCTATTTCGCCTTTGGATACAGTTCCAGCAGAAAAAAATAAATCTATCAATCTTGAAGAAAAATCAGAAGAAGATGTTTTTGTATTGGAATCTCAGTCCTATTATAAAAAACGGCTTCAAGATTTAGACAATCAGATTCAGAAAAACAGAGAATCCCAATCAGAGCCCAATATTAATAGTTCTGCTCGTTCTGTTGCTTCCAATGAATTGAAGCTTTGGGATAGTGAAATGAATACCATTTACAGTACCATTTTAGAACGACTGAATAAAAAAGATTCTGAAGTTTTGGTTGCAGAACAGCGAGCATGGATGAAGGAACGAGATAGTCTAGCTATGGAAGCTGCCAAAAATTCAGCAAATGGTTCCAGTGAAAGTATCGAATATACCATTTCCCTTATAGACTCCACCAGATTAAGAGCATATAAGCTCGTGGAGGAATATGAAGAGGAATTAAAGGAATAGTCAAAATTCTAATTTTTAGTTGTGGCTAAAAGATCTTTTAACAGTTTTTTAATGGCGGTTATTCTCAAAGAAGAGAAGCCGCCTTGTTTTTGGCTATGGTATGCTTTCTATTGCCTATAACGGGATTGTTCTTGACGCATTCTAAGAATATCAAGTATAATAATATTTACATAAGAAAGACCTTAACTAATATGGAAGAGAGGATTATTATTGTGAGACAGTTTTTTGGTATGAGCCAGAGAGGAGATTTAAAAGAAGCAGTCCGCGGTCTAGTCAATCCTCAACTGATTATGCTGATGTCTAACAGTCGTCAGTTTGAGGCACATGTGAAGGAGTTGGAAACGCTTTTTCCTAAGGTTCCAAGTATTGGTTGTATTGGAATGAGCTATGACACTAGAGTAGTAGAAAATGGTGTGAGCATAGTGGCCTTTCTGGACGGAGTCAGTGCTGCAGCAAATGTGCTAGAGCAGGTGTCAGTTATGCCAGTAAAGTATATAGGGCGATTGGAAAAGGATTTAAGTACAGTAAATGCCTCATCAAATGATACCATATGTATTGATTTTTGTGCTGGCAATGATGCCTGTGTACTGACCACCATACATACTGCCTTAAGGCATAGAAATATCTCTCTGGTAGGAGGAACAGGAGATGGGGGCAAGGTATCTGCCAATGGGGCAGTTTATGAGGATGCAGTGGCTTATGCTCTTATAAAAAATAAAACAGGCAGAGTGAAGGCTTATAAAGAAAATATTTATCATAAAATGGGAGAAAAATATCGTTTTATTGCCTCCAACACAGATAAAGCCAATTATATTATGGGAGCATTAAATGGTAGACCGGCCAAAGAGGTATACCAGGATATTCTCAAGATATCAGAACAACAAATACAGACACAGACTTTTAGAAATCCTTTTGGAAAGATTAATGGAAATGAAATTTGTATTATTTCTATTAAGGAAGTAAATGGAAATGCTCTTGCCTGTTTCAGACAAGTGAATGACTCTGATGTGTTGGTTTTATTGGAACTTGGGGATTATAGGTCAATTGTAAAAGAAACTATCCAAAAAATCTGCCAAGATTTTCCTAGATGTTCTGCTGTATTTTCTATCAACTGTTTATTCCGCTATAAACTATTTAGTGAAAGTGGCTATATGCAGGAATATTTGACAGAGATGGGCAAATTAGGGAGCCATGCTGGTCTTGTTGGGTATGGTGAACACTATAATAACCAGTTTGTCAATCAATCCATGACATGTGTAGTATTTGAGTAGGGGAGGAAAAGTCATGCTATTTCATAGAGATAATAAAAGAGAAAGCAAAAAGAAACAGAACCAAGAAAAGGATTTGTATCCAATCCTGCATGTAATAAATAGTTTAAAAGAATACCACACAGAATTGGTGAGCAAAGAGGTATCATCTTTATGGGAATTAAATTTGATAGGAACTTCTTTTAACAGTGTTCTTGAAGAAGCAGAAGGATTCCAGGGGAGATTGCAGGATTTTGGGCAAAATTTTTTAGGTGTCAATCAGGCTTCTGAGCAGTTTGCTACTGTCAGAGAGGAAATTGCCCAGTCTGTAGGTCAAGCTCAGAATGAGGTAGAAAGCCTTAAAAGCAGTTCTATGGAAGTAGAGACTCATTTTAGCGAAATGGGTAGTACTTTTGAGGCCCTGCAAGAGTCTGTAGAGCATATTAAACAGAGAATGACGAAAATTGTGTCTATTGCGGACCAAACCAATATTCTCGCAATCAATGCTTCTATTGAAGCTGCCAGAGCTGGAGAAAAGGGAAAAGGATTTGCTGTGGTTGCTGTAGAGGTAAAGAAGTTAGCAGATGAGATTAAAGATTTGGCGGCTGAGGTGGATTCGGGAGTCAGAGATGTTGAACAGGGAACAGACCAATTAAGTGAACGAATTAACGTTTCGAGACAGGCTTTGGGAGAAAGTTTGGATAAAGTTCAAGAAACTTACAATATGTTTGACAAAATCACTCAGGCAGCAGAAGGAACTACAACAGTTCAGACTGAGATAGCAGGAGTTATTGGGGAATCTCAGACAGCTCTTCAAGGATTACTTGGATTTTTTGATAAAATGAAAGGCCAATATCAGGAAGTAATCAACCATATCACTAAGGCAAGTCGTTTAGGAACTACTAAAAGTGCAATGTTTGAAGATATTGACAATCTTTTGTCTCAGATTCCGCCGATTATAAAAGAATAGGATTGAGCTAATTCGCACGCCGCAAGAATGCTTTCTGTGGTCTTATAATAAAGAAGATAGTTGTTTTATTGATTATATAGTTGGGTATCTTGATAAATTTTGCACCTTGTGATAGGATAAAAGCGATAATATATTATAAAAGCAGAAGGTTATAAAAGGAGGAATACTGATGGGAGCAATCTTAGGAAGTATAGTAAGCAATACGATTGAAGTTATTATATATGCAGTGATTGCATGGGCTGGCATCATGCTTGGAAAATCAATAAAGGCCAAAAAGACCAGTAAGTAGACATGGAGGAAACAACGTGAAAAAGTACGGTGTAAATGAGTTAAGAAAAATGTTTTTGAATTTCTTTGAAAGTAAAGACCATTTGGCCATGAAAAGCTTTTCTTTGGTTCCTCATAATGACAACAGCCTGCTACTCATCAACTCTGGTATGGCGCCTTTAAAACCATATTTTACAGGACAGGAGATTCCTCCTAAGAGGCGAGTGACTACATGCCAGAAATGTATCCGTACAGGTGATATCGAAAATATCGGAAAAACTGCCCGTCATGGCACTTTTTTTGAGATGTTAGGAAACTTTTCTTTTGGAGACTATTTTAAGACAGAAGCCATCCATTGGTCCTGGGAGTTTTTGACAGAAGTTATAGGATTGGAAGCTGACCGATTGTATCCGTCAGTTTATTTAGAAGATGATGAGGCTTACAATATCTGGAACAAGGAAATTGGGATTCCGAAAGAACGAATTTTCCGGTTTGGCAAGGAAGATAATTTCTGGGAGCATGGGGCTGGACCCTGTGGTCCCTGTTCTGAGATTTATTATGACCGTGGAGAAAAGTATGGCTGTAAAAAGCCAGATTGTACAGTTGGATGTGATTGTGACCGTTATATAGAAGTATGGAACAATGTGTTTACTCAGTTTGAGAATGACGGACATGGCAATTACACAGAATTAGTTCAGAAAAATATTGATACTGGCATGGGGCTAGAGCGTTTGGCAGTGGTTGTCCAAGATGTAGATTCTTTATTTACCGTGGATACCAACAAAGCTCTTCTTGATGAAGTATGTGCTATGGCACATACGCACTATCAGGAGGATGAGAAAAAAGATATATCCCTGCGCATTATTGCTGACCATGTAAAGTCCTGTACATTTATGATTTCTGATGGCATTATGCCGTCCAATGAAAGCCGTGGATATGTACTTCGCCGTCTTTTACGTCGTGCAGCTCGTCATGGCCGTCTGCTTGGCATTGAGGGAAGATTTTTAGCAGAACTTAGCAAGACTGTGATAGCTCTGTCTAAGGACGGATATCCAGAGTTGGAAGAAAAACAGGCTATGATTTTAAAAGTACTCAGTGAAGAAGAGGAGAAATTCAATAAAACCATTGACCAAGGCTTAGCCATTTTAAATGATATGGAACAAGCTATGATAAAGGCAGGCTCTTCTACATTATCTGGTGCTGATGCATTTAAATTGTATGATACCTATGGATTCCCTCTGGATTTAACCATTGAGATTCTGGAGGAAAAGAATTTTAAGGTAGATGAGCAGGGCTTTCAGGCTGCCATGAAGGAACAGAGAGAGAAGGCACGGGCAGCCCGCAAAACTACCAATTATATGGGAGCTGATGTCACCGTATATCAGTCTATTCCAGCAGAGATTTCTTCCAAGTTTGTTGGATATGACCGTTTAAGCCATGATTCTGTTATTTCTGTACTTACCACAGAGACCGAAATTGTAGAAGCGCTGACAGATGGGCAGACTGGAACTGTGATTGTAGACGAGACACCTTTTTATGGAACTATGGGCGGTCAACAGGCTGATGTGGGAGTTATTTTCTGCCAGGGCGGCAGGTTTGAAGTGGAGGATACCATTCATTTACAGGGCGGAAAGATTGGCCATGTCGGGAAGATGACAGAAGGAATGTTCAAGACAGGAGATAAAGTAACTCTGTCTGTAAGTGAGAAGAATCGTCTGTCTACAGGTAAGAATCACAGTGCCACTCATCTTCTACAGAAAGCTCTGCGCACTGTGCTTGGGGATCATGTAGAGCAGGCCGGCTCCTATGTGGATGCAGGAAGACTCCGCTTTGACTTTACTCATTTTTCTGCCATGACTCCTGAGGAGTTACAAAGGGTAGAGGATTTGGTCAATGAAAAGATTCGAGAAGATTTGAAGGTAATCACAGAAGAGATGAGCTTGGACGAAGCGAAAAAGACAGGAGCTATGGCATTGTTCGGAGAGAAATATGGCGATACTGTGCGTGTAGTAAAGATGGGAGATTTTTCTGTAGAGCTTTGTGGAGGTACACATGTAGCTGATACAGGTATGATTACAGCTTTCAAGATTCTTTCTGAGACTGGAATCGCGGCAAATGTCCGAAGAATTGAGGCTTTGACCGGAGAAGGACTTATGGCTTACTATCAAGAAGTGGAAAAAGAGCTTCTTAATGCAGTAAAAGCTGCTAAGACGACTCCAGCAGAGCTGACTCATAAGATTGAATCTCTCCTTGGAGAAATTAAGTTCCTTCATTCTGAAAATGAAAAACTGAAAAGCAAGTTAGCCAACAATGCCATGGGTGATGTCATGAGTCAAGTGATAGAAGTACAGGGAGTCAAGGTCTTAGCAACCAAGGTAGCTGATGTGGATATGAATGGACTGCGAAACTTAGGCGATCAGATGAAGGAAAAAATGGGTGAAGGTGTTATTGTGATTGCATCGGCCCAGGATGGCAAAGTGAACCTTATGGCTACTGTTACACAGGGAGCTCAGAAAAAAGGAGCTCATGCAGGAAATTTAATCAAAGCGATTGCTAGATTTGTGGGCGGAGGCGGAGGCGGACGTCCCAATATGGC
>DEPC01000255.1 GCA_002358555.1 Hungatella sp. UBA3402
TTCTCGGGGTCGCTAGGTTTCGTATCATCCCCACTATCATCAGGCTGAAAATCGCCTGGGTCATCGGGATCTGTGGCAAAAGGATCGTCAAAAGGAGCATCATAAATTACCATCGTCCCAGTTGATTGCAAAGAGGCTCTTAAATATATGTCCGTTATGCTATTCCATTCCGTTTCGCTGCCGCCAAAGCGTATGGTTTTTAATGCTCCGCACGAGGTAAATGGATTGCTGCCAATACTTTTGACACTTGCTGGAATATACAGTTCAGAAAGTGATTTACAAGAGGAGAACATATTATCACTAATGCAATCTGCTGTCTGGGGAAGCGTTACGCTTGCCAAACTCCAACACTGTGCAAACAGACCATCTCCCAGCTCTGCTGTATTGCTGCCAGGTTTAAATCTCACACTGACCATATCCTTGCAGGCCTCGAAAGCTCCCGATCCCACTGATACAATGCTTGCAGGAAAATCAATATAAGCTAAAGCCATACACCCATAAAAAGCATAATCTCCGATTTCTGCCACTCCTTCAGAAACCGTTGCGGAAGTCAGGTTCTCACACCCATGAAAAGCGTTGTTTCCAATAGTTTTAACAGTTCCTGGAATCGTCACAGCTAGTAGCGAGGATTCCTGGAATGCGCTCTCACCAATCGCTTTTACACCGTCAGGAATATACACACTAAGAGCGCTACTCTGGTAAAAGGCGTAATTCCCTATGCCAGTAACTCCTTCCTCAATAACAATCGTGTTAAAGTCTTTCTCGTTCCATGGTGGCATATTATTCGATGAGTAATCGGGAATAACTCCATTGCCAGAAATGGTCAGCACTCCCGCAGCCGTCAATGACCAGCTTACATTCCCCGCAGTTCCGTTTCCAACAATTTCATCAGTCTCAGAATCTGATGGATCAGTATATCCTTCTGGATAACGTGTAATGATAAAGTCTGCATTTTCAACCTGTGCGGGGGTCATTGCACGTCCCCAATGGACGGATTTGTTATAATTTCCTTCAGCCACGGTAACGCCGCCCTCGCCTTTTTTAAGTACGATAACACTGTGGCTATTGCCATTCACCCGCAGAATATCGCCCACCTTTACGTCCTCAAATGAAAAACTGCCTTTTTTGATTGGCCTTGCAGGCAAATTGTCGAATGCCTGGTCGCTAAGGATGAAAGCAAAGGCCATACAGCCAACCGCACTCTTGGACCCATAAATGGCTCCTCCCTTCCAGGTATAGGCGTCGCCAAGGCTCCCCTTGCTTCCATAGGGTTCAAAATTCGTCCATGGTGTTCCCTCCCTATAGCCATCCTGGTCCTTCAGGGCGATCATAGCGTCATAAGCTTCTGACGGGGAAGGAATCACTGCATCACGAGCCGCCAGTTTGCTCAGAGATTCCTCCATGAGAAGATCTTCTTCCGGCAAAAGATCTTCTGTAGAATCCGTGACCTTATCTTTATCAGCGTTCGATTTGGTTGCGGATTCTTTCAGAAGGACATCCTCTTCCGGCAAAAGATCTTCTGTAGAATCCGTGACCTTATCCTTATCGGCGTTCGATTTGGTTGCGGATTCTTTCAAAAAAGCATCCTCTTCCGGCGGAGAAGTCTCCTGATATGCGTATGCCGCTGACGGAGAAGAGACACCTAAGCATAACGCTAAAATAACTGAAAAAATTCTTTGTTCCAAATATGTTACCTCCTTCATATAAGTTTCCAAAAACTTTGGCTGACAATCTTCTCATTTGTAGCCAAAAGAATTTGTTCAGTAAAATTATACCAGATAGTTTAGATATCCGCAATAAATAGTGGTAATCTTCCCAAATGCGCCCGCCAGACTTTCAAGGAGGTAATTCGTTTGCCGCCAGGCGCATAAGGCTTATTCAAAATCGCCTCTAATCAGATTATCCATCAAGTTCTGGGCCTTATCATCAACTTCAATATCTCTCAAATGGCAGAGAATGGTATGCATATCAGGTAAAAGCTCATGGAGAGAGATTCCCCTCATATTTACCCAATCCTGTAATACGTGAAGTCCTAAATTTCTAGTTCTGACAGGAGCAGATTGAAGGGCTGTCCTGACAAATTCGATACCCTCCAGCGGATATTGTTTTAACTTTTGTACAATACATTCCAGTTGCTGCTGCGCTTTATAATCTGGGCCTAGCCCCAAGGTATTTGTTGGCAATGTTTTCATATCATCCAAGGAAAGATTCTGATTAAAAATAGTGAAAACCTCTGGCCGATACCTTGCATCGTCTATCAAATAATTAGCCAGAAAATATCTTTCCTGAAATTCTGTTTTCAAAATCAACAAAAGCTCATCTTTATAATCAATCTTCAAATCATCTGCCAACTCAAGGTATGTTCCATTGTTAACGGCCTCTTTAACGAAATTTCTACAAGTATCTGTTTGCAGGATTTCCTGACATAAATCAACAATAGAAGAATTTTTCTTTTTCTCATTTTCATAATAAACACGTATGGCGCGGACTACTTCATAATCCTTCAAAGTCAATTCCATATTCTTTGCTTTATCCAGAAAAATAAGAATCATTTCTGGTGCATTTTCAATTTGGGATATTCCAGGAATTGGTCCTTCATTCAGCAATCCTTCTATAATATCCCTGATTCCAGAAAAATCCTCTCTGGACAAGCTCCCCTGCAGTATCTCTTCCCCATCTATTTTTTGCCAGCAGACCAATGCAGAATAGGCGGCCATAATCTCATTATGAACGCCTTCCCGAAGCAGCCACTGCTTGATTTCCTCGGTTGTTGGTTCGAGGCGTTCTATTGCATGAATACGGCCCCATCCGTGAATTTTCTTGGCAAGTTCAAAAATTTCTTTATTCCCTTCGTTCCATTGCAGCATCACAAAAATAGCAAAAATAGAGAATTCGTCGCTAAGTCCAAGAATTCTGACAACCGCCTTTAACTTCTCATTATCATCAATATGAAATAGCTCCAAAAGAGAAAGACCAAATTTAACAGATTCTTTATCCGCAGAATCTAATATTACATGGACGGCATAATGATATAAACCGTTGGCTGACAAAATTTCTTTATTTTTGATAATATATGACTGAAGCTCATCAATAACAGCGATGGCGCGGGCTTTTTGTCCAAGCTGAAAAAATAATTCATCTGCTTTGTCTGTGTCTGTCTCCGATGCAGCGTTTATAGCCTTTTCCATAAGTGCTTTGGTTTCTTCTTTTATATCCGAATAACCCATATGAAAGATGCTTACTCCATCTAATGCGCCGTCCATCCATTTTAATTCATTTTCATTGGAATGTTGAGGTAATGAGAACTCGTTAGGAAGCTGACCGTCTGTCATTGATGCGGCTATGTATTGATATAATGATTCAGTTTCTATATTCATGTTTAAGTGTTCCTTTCTAAGGTTCAACTGTTTGTTAAAAATTTATCAAGAAATTTCTCCCGACAAAAACATTTCAAGAACCACACGCAGGGAACCCACAATAGTATTGGCCTTCTTTGCAAATTGCTCTTCTGGATATTTCATGTCTGGCACGCAAATTACAGGAATACCCGCGACAAATGATGCCTGTATTCCTGCCTCAGAATCTTCCAGCACAATGGCTTTCTCAGGCTTCACTCCTATTTTTTCGCAGGCTTTTAGGAAAACCTCGGGATTTGGTTTCCCTTTCTCTACTTCATCTCCGCAGACAGAAGCATCAAAAAATTTGGAAAGTTCTGCCTGTTTAAGAATCTTATTTACCCGCTCACGGGTGCTGGAGGTGGCAACTACTGTCTGGTATCCATTCGCTTTCAAATAAACCAGCAGCTCCACTAATCCTTCTTTTAAAGGAACCCCCTGTTCTTGAAACAAATCCTCCATATAGGTATGCACTCGTTTCAATACCTCGTCCATAGGAAATGACTGTCCATATCTTCCATAAAACTGCTGGTATATCTCTGGTATCGTATGTCCTAAAATTTCCTTATAAAATTCTTTTTCCATCTTGAGCCCCAGCTTCTCACATTCTATCACATACCCCTCATAAGTAACTCTCTCGCTGTCAATCATCAATCCATCCATATCAAAAATTACTGCTTTTACCATCGTATTCCTCCCTAGTTATTTCTGAGATTAATCCTGTTTGTTCTAACAATAGTTCTTTCATTGATAACGTAAAACGCTAACTTGACTCCATCAGATAGTGTATCAGCTAATCTGCCATGTGACATGACTTCCTGTTTCGTCTCTGGTGACAATTAGTTGGTCTTCAATTTCATGCTTCAGCTCTGTTACATGGGAGATAATACCAATCAGTCTAGAACTTCCTGCCATCTCCTGAAGTACTTTAATCGCTTGATTTCTAGAATGTTCATCAAGAGAGCCGAATCCCTCGTCAATAAACATAATATCAAGATTTATCGCTGCTGATGCCTCCTGAATCTGGTCTGCCATGCCAAGCGCCAGAGATAATGCTGCCATGAAGGATTCCCCTCCAGAAAGCGTGCGAACTTCTCTTACTTTTCTTGTAACTGTGGAATAAACCATCAAATCAAGACCTTTGTTTGTTCCCTCTCCTGCTTCCTCAAGCTCATACATCTGAAGTTCAAACTGGCCGGCAGACATATCATAAAGCCTATGGTTTGCCGCATAAAGAATCTTTTCCAAATAATAGCGCTGTACATAGGTTTCTAGGTCCATTCGAGATCCAGTTACATTGCCAGATATCAGTTTATACAGGGTATCTAGCTTCGTATACTGATTGATAATGGCTTTGTGTTCTTCCATTTTAGGAGCTAATGTATGGTAAACCTTAACATTTGTCTTAGCATCATCTTCATATTGTTTGAAAACTTTGTCTGCATCCCTCCACTTCTGCTCTGCCTCCACTTTTTCCAGCTCCGTTTCTGCTAGATTCGGACGTTTTTTATGATTGATAGCATCATCTGCTGACTGTTTAAGCATCTCAGAAGACGCCCGTTTCTCGTTATAACTACTGACTCTTTTCTGGAGTTTGTCTGCTTCTTTCCTATCGTATTGCTGTATCAGCTCTCTCCATTGTAATTCAGATAAATGTTTTTGTTCTAGTGTTGTTTGATATCGCTCTTCTCTCTGCTTAGCTTCTTTTACTTGACTTGGAAGCTGATGACGATATTGTCTGATTAATGTCTCAGCAGTATCTTTTTCATTTTTCACATGGTCAGAGATTCTTCTTGCTTTCTCGTAATCATCAGCTTTCTTATCTTTCTTCTTTCTGGCTGTCTCCTCTGCGTTAGCCGCCTCTTCTATTGTCGGATAATCACACTCTTTTATTAAGTTTGAATGTACAATTTTGTTTCCTGTCAATTCCGCATTAAGTTTTGTTGCTTTTTTCTTTGCCTGTTCTACCGCTTCTTTCAGCTTTTCTTTTTCATTATCAATCTCCTTGAGTGATTGTTGTAGTCCATTTACCTGTATTACATCTTGTTTTAGTCGTTCTCCCTCTGCCTTGACAGCCTGTCCCCATTTCATGATAAGCATTTCAGCCTGTTCCAAAGTAATCTCTTCTGGAACATGGTCTATACTGTTTCTCATATGCTGAAAAAGAGTTTCGATTGTGCCATGTAGCATACGCTCTTTTTCATGAAACAGGTTTGTATCAGACATTGCTTTGGCTGCAAGTTGTTCCTGATTGGTACGAAGCCTGTCTATTTCTTTGCCAAATTGTTCTAAAGCTTCCTTTGACAGTTCTTTATGTTGCAAACTCTGTTGGCGAGGATAAGGATGTTCTAGCGAGCCGCATACTGGACATGGCTTTCCAGGCTGAAGCTCCTTGGCAAGAAATCCAGCTTGTTCATCAAGAAAGGCTTTCCTCATCCTCTCATATTCCTCATTTTTTTCTTCATAAGCTTTACTGGCAAAGAGATACTCCTGTTTTGTCTTTTTTGCTTTTCGTTCCTGCACAGTTAAAGCCTCTTTCATTTCATGGGCAGTCTCAGCCTCCTTGGCAAGATTGGATACTTCTCTCATGGTTATCTCCCAATGCGCCAAATGTTCTTTTGCACTGCCAAGCTTTTCTAACTGGTTTTTCCAGTTCTGCTCCTGCTCCATGAAATCTATCAATCTTTTTTGGTCGTTCTCTACTGCTATTTCTGCTTTTTTCAGTAATTGCTCTTTATGATCAATCTCTTTCTTTAGGCGCTCCATGTTCTCAAAGAGTTTGAATGCTTTTCCTACTCGTTCGGATATTTTACTGAAGCTTTCTAGTTCTGCTTCAAAAATTGCTTTTGCTTCTTGTTCCTTCTGTGCTGCCTCCACAGTTGCTTTTTGAAGCGCGGGCAATGCTTCTTCCTGTTTATGTAAATGAAACTTGGTCTCATTCGCCAGATGGAAAGCATCCTCATATCGTTTAAACTCTGCCTGAATTTCATAGGCAGCACGAAGCTGTTCTATTAATATCTGAATTTCTTCTATCTCTCTTTTTTCCTTCTCACATTCGTTCAGCGCCTCTTGTGCTTCTTCTTTTTGCTTAAAAAATTTCAGAAGATGATTGGCGTTTGTATGGTTATCCCGTTTCTCATCTCGAAGTCTGCCTGCATTTTGGTATTCCTTTTTTGCCTCGTTTTTCTTGGTATCGAGCCATGTACACAATAATCCCAGTTTTTCTATCAACTGTTCCATATCAAAAACAGACAGCTTATTTGTTGTTGTGATTCTATCTTTGATAGTGCGTATCTCCTCAGCCAGTTCATAATTTTCTGGAATTGACATATGGCTAATCTCTGTCTGGAATATGGTTCGGACCGCCGCGATTTCTTTTTCTTTTACCTTTTTTCTTTTTCCAAGTTCGTCGGCAATACCTTGAAAAAGCTCTGTATTAAAAAGTTTACGGAAAATTATCTTTTTATCTTTGGATTTTGCTCGAAGCAATTCCATAAATTCTCCTTGGGCAATCATTGCCACCTGCATAAACTGAGCCTTTGTCAATCCCACGATTTCTTCAATTTTTTTATTTGTCTCTTTCTGAGGATATTCAGAACCATCAGGCATCATTAAAGAAACCGATTCACTTTTCTCTTGTATTTTAGTTCCTCTTTTCGGCGGTCTTTGATGTCTAGGAATCCGGCATAGCGTATAGATACTTCGGTTGGAATCCGTTCCTTCAGAAAATATAAGCTCGACAAACGGCTCGACATCAAGCTCGACAAAATGGCTTTGCAGCTCCACTCCATTTTTTTTATTGGCATTAGAGCTGGCCTCTCCATACAAAGCAAAAACAATGGCGTCAAAAATCGTTGTCTTTCCAGCTCCGGTATCTCCTGTAATCAGAAAAAGATTTTGGTCAGGCTTTTCAAAATCGATTGATGTTTTCTTGCCATAAGAGCCAAACGCTTGCATAGTCAATTTCAGCGGCCGCATATTATGTTACCTCCTGAACCGTATTGATTACATCCTTCAATATATCCTTTTCTATCTCATCCAAATCTTTTAGGAACTCACAGCATAGTTCAAAAGGGTCTAGCTCTTTGTGCGTTTCTGACTTCCTAGTATAATCAATTTTTCGGACATTTTTTCTTTTTATTTCAAGCAGATAGGGAAATGAAGTCCGAAGCTGCTCCTGGATATCAAGCACATCACAGTCAATTTGTTCTGTCAGTATGATACTAACATAATCGTCGCAAGCCTGCATCAAAATTTCATGTAAATCGCCTTGAATAATCCGAATCTGGCGAAGCGGATTCAAAGGCAGGATACTTATCTTTATTTCTTCCCCTTTTTCTTTCATTTCCGCCATAATAATACCCTTTTTCTGTCCTGCCTCGCTGACAGAACATGCCAAAGGGGTTCCGCAATAACGAAAATATTCGCTGCCCACTTTCATGGGCTTATGAATATGACCTAATGCAGCATAATCAAATTTTTCTAATATATCAGCAGAAACCTCATCAATATTTCCAATGGTCCTGATTTCAGAATCCATTCGTTCTACCTCTGCTGGATTGTTTCCAACAGGAAGATAAAACTGATGGCTCACAAGCACATTTCTCTCCCCGCTGTCTATCTCCTCTCGCCCAATCAGCTTATGTATGGTTTCATTATAGGAAAGATGGTTTCCATTCTCATCAGTTCCTACAATCTGCCTGAGCATGGACGGTTTTACAAAAGGCAACAAATAAAAATTGATGTTTCCATATTCATCATGCAAAATAATCTTTTCTATGAATTCTTCTTCTGTCTGTGGAGGGAGTCCAATCATATATAAATTTTGTCTGGAAAGCACGTTCCGAAAACAGTTGATTCTAGCCCCGCTGTCATGGTTTCCGCTGACCATCATAATCACAGTTTGGGGAACCAGGGTTGTTAAATCTGTAATAAAATGGTTAAATACCTCCACCGCTTCGGCAGAAGGCGTCGCTTTGTCATAGATATCTCCTGCAATCAATATGACATCTGGTTTTTCCCTTTCAGCAGCCTGAATGATCTGGCGGAAGATATATTCTTGGTCTTTGCGAAGGTCTCGGTTCATAAGCTTTAAGCCGATATGCAAATCTGATAGATGAAAAAATTTCATGTGATTGTCACCTCCTATGTATCACGACTATCGCTGTTCTTCTTTTAGTATAACGAATTATCTCCCAAAATACAAACATTTGTTTATGCTACATAAAAAGAAGCCATTGCAAAAGAATAAATTTTACAATATATAGTATAAATCTTTAATTCTAATACCATTAGACATGCAGACATACAGAATATCTTTTGGAGCAGGATTATTCATAGATGGCAGATAAACAGCTTTTCTGGAAATATAAAGTGGCTTTATTCTCAACTGGGCATCATTATGATATTTTTTCGTATTTTCTACCAATTTCCATAAAAATTTCCCTTCTCTCATAACTGGAAAAATTTGATGAATGTTCTCTTTATGTAGGGTTTCCCATACCCATTCAGAAGCTCCTGTACATAATGCCCCTAAAACGCTCAGTCCATAACGATACCAAAACCCTTCATCTCCTTTATAAATATTTCCAAAACATGCTAATGCATAGACACATAACGAATAGAGTTCGGAAGCTGTATCCTTATATCTCAACTTTTCCAACTCAAAATGAGGATACTTTATCCTTGCGTAGCTGATTGTATCGTATAGAACTGCATCAATGCCACATTTTAATGCCATAGAATAATCACTATATTCATTATCTCCGATGGGAATGATATCAGAAGCACAAATATTCTCTTTTTGGCGTATTGTCTCATATAATTTTCTATACCTTTTGGTAACGTTTACTTTATATTTTTTTATTAAGTAATAACTATTGGATAAGGCAGTGTTTGGCGAAAACTCCTTTAGGACGTACTTTGCTATGAAATAAAAAAGGCAAACTCCTTCTTGGTAAAAGAGTTTACCTTCTTAACCACAATTATTATAAAAATCGTCTCTCCAATACCGAAATAATCTGGTATAAAACAGTAGACAGGATACATAAAATTACAATAGACATTACCAACATATCCATTTTAAATACCTGAGAGGCATAAATAATCAGATATCCTAATCCAGCTTTGGCTGACAAAAATTCTCCAATAATTACCCCTACTAGACATAGTCCTACATTTACCTTCATATTGCTGATAATTAAAGGAATTGATGATGGAATTAACACTTTACATAAAATATCCTTTTTTGTTCCTCCCAAAGCTTGAACCAACCGAATTTTATCTGGGTCTGTCTGCATAAATCCAGTATGGAGTGTAAGGATAGAGCCAAACACTGCTACAGATACCGCTGCTACAATAATAGTTCTCATATTATTTCCCAGCCATACAATCAAAAGGGGAGCCAAGGCGGATTTTGGAAGACTGTTCAGCATTACTAGATAAGGCTCCAAAATTTCAAAAAGGCTTCGACTAGCCCACAAAGCGATTGCTGCTATCACTCCAATGACTACAACGAGGAAAAAGCTTGCCAAGGTTTCCAGAATTGTAATTCCAATATGAAGGAGAATACTCCCATCTCCTGCCATTTCCAGAAAACATGACCAGATTTTTAAAGGAGAGCTAAAGATAAAGGAATCAATCAAATGAAGCTCTGCACACAATTCCCATAATGCCAGTAAAAGTACCAAAAGCATTACCCGACAGATACAGACCTGGCTTTTATGCTGCCTTTCTTTTTCGAGAAATTCTTTTTGAGATGCGGAAGGTTCAGTCATCATTTTTCAACTCCTTCCATAATTGATTAAAATAGGAAGAAAACTCTGGTGCATTTCTTCTGGACAGCGGCCTGTCAAATTCTGAGGCAAAGGAAATAGTTATTATTTTTTTTACCGTTGCTGGCCTACTACTTAAGATTAAAATCCTGTCTGCCACAGAAATTGCTTCTGAAAGGTCATGAGTAATCAAAATTGCTGTTTTTTTCTGTGTTCGGATAATAGTGCTGATATCATCACAGACTTCTAGCCTTGTCTGATAATCTAAAGCAGAAAAAGGTTCATCTAAAAGCAAAATATCTGGTTTTAAAGCCAATGTGCGGATTAATGCTGCTCTCTGCCTCATACCTCCTGATAGCTGTCCTGGTTTTGCATCTCGAAATTGAGATAAACCATAAGTATCCAACATCCTTAACAGTTCGCTTTTTGCCTCATCATCAAGCCTGTTTTGAATTTCTAATCCCAGAGACACATTAGAAAAAATACTACGCCACTCAAATAAATGGTCCTTTTGGAGCATATAACCAATGGCAGCATGACTTTCTTCTCTGGGTAGCTCATCAATTAAGATAGTTCCTTCTTCTGGAGAGATAAGTCCGCACAAAAGGGATAGTAAAGTAGATTTTCCACATCCTGACGGGCCTACAATAGCAAAAAATTCTCCGTCCTTTACATCAAATGATATATCCAAAAGGGCTTGAGTTTCTCCCTCTAATGTATGATAAGAATAACAGAGGTTGTTCACGTTCAACTTTGTTTTCATAAATGCCTCCTCTCGTATATTTTTATAGTATGTGAGGCAAAAAAAAGAGTGCTGGAAAGCCATGGAGGCTTTGCCGCACTCTTGTTAAAATATGTTTAAAATTCTATCAAAAATTATACAAAATCATTTTATTGTGTAATATAGTACAGAAAATTATCTCTGTCCCTTATCATAAGGGATTCCAGATGCTCTTGGCGCTTGAGAATTCTTGGATGTAAACATCAGAACTACCATAGTGGCAATATAGGGAACCATTTTATACAGATAGCTTGGAATTCCAAGGGAGGCCAGAAATGGAATTCCAGAGTAGGCAGCAGCAATCGCTTTCATCAGCCCAAAGAATAAGGAAGCTCCCAAAATCTTTATAGGTTTCCACTGTCCAAAGATTAGTACTGCGATAGCTAAAAATCCATATCCAGCTACATCTGCATTAAAATTGGTAGAGGTAGGAACCACAAATACCAGACCTCCAAGTCCTCCAAGAGCACCTGAAATCATTACACCTGCATACTGCATACGATATACATTGATTCCTGCGGCATCTGCTGCCTGGGGATGCTCTCCGCAAGCTCTAAGTCTTAAACCAAACCTAGTCTTATAGAGTACCAATGTGGAAGCCACCAAAATTCCTATCCCAAGATATGTGGTGATATAAGTATTCTGAAACAACAATGGCCCAATCACAGGAATCCTTCCTAGCACTGGTACAGATTCAATACGAAAGGAATTAGTAAACTGAATCTGCTGTACTCCCTGAATAACTCTTGCCACAAAGACAGCAAATGCCGGAGCAAACATATTTAAGGCAGTTCCACTGATAGTTTGGTCTGCTTTCATATTGATAGCTGCATAGGCATGGGTTAAAGAAAATATAGCTCCTGTGACCATAGAAATTACAATAGCAATCAAAAGTTGTACCTGCCCTGAAAGCTTTCCACCTGTCAAATTTAGGAAAAGGATACTGGTAAATGCACCCATAATCATAATTCCTTCCAGAGCAATATTCACAATGCCGCTTCGCTCAGAAAACATTCCTCCCAAGGCTACAATCATCAAAGGAATTGTAAAAAGCATTGTCTGTTGAAAGATAAAATAAATCACATTCATGCTTCATTCCCTCCTTCTCTCTTTGCCTTTCCCTCTTGAATTTTTCCCAAGATTGACCGGACAATTAAAGCAAATGCACTGAAATAAATGATGACTGCCACAATAATATCAATAATCTCTGTAGAAAACTCAAATAACTGTAGGTAAAATCCTCCAGCTGTCAGATAAGCAATAAACAATCCAGAAAACAACACTCCAATCGGGTGACTTAGTCCTAAAAGAGCTACCGAAATACCTGTAAATCCCTCAGATGCCAGCACATCCTTAATCTCAATATGTTTTCCTGTTCCAGCCAGATAAAGAAGTCCTCCTGCCAGACCGGCGATGGCCCCTGCAATCATCATAGCAGCCATGACATTGCGCTTCTCGTTGATTCCCGCATATTTTCCGGCATCTTGATTGTATCCGACCGCCTTGAGCTCATATCCAAATGTAGTCTTATTTAACAAAATATAAATCAAAATTACAACTGCTATTGCAATAATGATACCTCCATTGACACTGGAACCTGGAAAAATCTTGTCCATCCCCATTTTAGGAATTACTGCTGTAGCAGCCACATTTTTTGATTCATTTCTTAAAGTGTTGAACAATGGCTTATAGCTTCTTACAATCCAGTTCACCAGATACATGCCAATATAATTCATCATGATACAAGAAATTACTACATTTACATTAAAATATGCTTTTAAAAGCCCTGGAATCAATCCCCAGACAGCTCCCATCACAATACTTGTCAAAAGGGCTACTGCCCAGTGAACCGGCCCTAATTGCTCCCACATAATTCCTGCGTATACTGCTCCAAATCCTCCAATAATAAATTGTCCTGGAGTTCCGATATTGAATACTCCTGTCTTAAAAGCAAAACCAACGGACAATCCTGTAAGAATAATTGGAGTAGCATAGTAAAATACCTGTCCTATGCCCTTCATTCCATGAGTAAATGCCCCTGTGAGAATTGTAAAAAATCCTGGAAAAGCCTGGTTTGGATTGCACAAAAGCAGCACCACAAGCCCCACGATAAGGCCAATGAAAATGGCGAACACAGAAGAAAGCACGCCAACATAATTGTGTTTTTTCTTAAGTTTCATCTGCTTTACCCTCTTTCTTAGAACCAGCCATATAAAGTCCCAGTTCCTGTACAGTCACATTTTTAGGGTCCAATTCTGCTACAATATGCCCCTCAAAGATTACCAATATTCGGTCACTTAAATTCATTACTTCGTCCAGCTCCAAAGAAATCAATAAAATGGCAGAGCCACTATCTCTTTGTTTTACGAGCTCGGAATGGATATATTCAATGGCACCTACATCTAATCCCCTGGTAGGCTGTACTGCTAAAAGTAAATCATGCTGCCTAGAGATTTCTCTGGCTACAATGACTTTCTGTTGGTTGCCGCCGGACATGCTTCTTGTAATAGTTGCTGCTCCCTCGCCGCTGCGAATATCAAAGTTGCTGATAAGCGTTCCAGCATATTCATAGATAGCCTCATCTTTCAAGAAACCATGATTCTGAAACTCTGGTTCAAAGTATTGTTGCAGTACTGCATTGTATGCTACATTATAATCCAGTACTAATCCATGCTTATGGCGGTCTTCAGGAATATGGGAAATTCCATGAGTATTTTTATAGCGGATAGATTTCTTTGACACCTCCTCTCCATTCAGCTTAACACTTCCTGCACTCATGCCTCGCAACCCTGTAATAGCTTGTACCAATTCTGTCTGGCCATTTCCATCAATTCCAGCAATACAGACAATTTCTCCTCGACGCACAGAGAAACTGACATCAGAAACCAGCTTTTTTGTATGTCCTTCCTGCTTTGCATCTACAGACAAGCCTTGTACCTCCAATACCACTTCACCTGGTTTTGCCTCGGCCTTGTCCACAGTCAATTTTACCTTGCGTCCTACCATCATCTCAGACATCTCGTCCTTGGTAGTATCTGCCACTTCAACGGTTCCAATATATTTTCCACGGCGCAAAACGCTGCATCGGTTTGCTACCGCCTTGATTTCGTTTAATTTATGGGTAATAAAAAGAATTGACTTTCCCTCAGATGTCAAATTTTTCATAATCTGCATCAACTCATCAATCTCCTGGGGAGTGAGTACTGCAGTAG
>DEPC01000078.1 GCA_002358555.1 Hungatella sp. UBA3402
ATAAAAATCCACATTTTCATAAACAGCCCGCTCGGATTCTGACAACCTGCCGCTGAAGCCCTGTTGATTTCTCTGCTGACTGCTGCGGATTTACCATTTAACAGTTCAAAGAGTCCTCTGTCGCCCCGGTGCTCTGACTGGAACAGGAGTTGAAACAGTTTTCTTTCTTCCTTTGCATAATTTATATAGGCAAGTCCCAAATGTATAAACGGTGTTTCCACATCCGACTTGTAATGTTCATAGTAATCTCCAAAATTGTCGATTGCCTTTTGATAGATTTCCAAGTAGAGTTCACTCATATTGGCATAAACTCTAAATATTGGCTGTGTAGAACATCCAATCTGTGCTGCTAGTTTTCTGGCAGTAACATTTTCTATCCCTTCCTCCTTTACCAAAGCAAAGGCCGTCTCTGCTATTTTGTCCTTTGTAATCAATTCTTTCCTTGCCATCTCACCATCCATGCCTTTCTAACGTCACGCAGGAACTGTAAAATATTATTTGGGCACCCGTGTGCATAAAACAGTATCGGGCTAAACGCATCGTTAACCCGATACTGTTGTGAACAGTTCACTGTAAGAACTTATACAGGATATACTCCGTCTTTGGTATCAGCCTGAGCCATATCAACCTTCTCCTGCTGTGCTTGACGATATTTAAAGAAATCTGTAGCAACCTGAGGGAACAACGCATAGGACAATACATCCTCGTCCTGCTGTTTCCACTCTTTCATCTCTTCCTCAATCTTCTTTAACTCGTTTGGAAGTTTGTCTGCTGGACGGCATGTAATAATGTTTTCCTTCTCCTCCGATGAGAGCACCTTATCCTGCACTTCCTTATTAAACGGCTTGACAGTCTGTCCATACTCACCGCGCAGTACCGCCTTTGTCTCCTTGGTAGCCATCTTATAGCGCTCGCCCATCAGTACGTTGAATACTGCCTGTGTTCCCACAATCTGAGAGGAAGGAGTAACCAGAGGCGGCTCGCCCAGGTCTTTCCGCACCCGCGGAATTTCTTCCAGCACTTCCATGTACTTGTCTTCTGCGTTCTGCTCTTTCAGCTGGGATACCATGTTGGATAACATACCGCCCGGTACCTGATACAGCAGTGTCTTGATATTGACACCCATGTTTTTCGGATTGAGCAGGCCGCTTGCGAGAGCCTCGTCCCGGATCGGGCGGAAATAGTCCGCAATCTCAGCCAGAAGGTTCTGATCCAGTCCTGTATCGTAAGGCGTCCCCTTGAAGGTCTCCACCATAACCTCCGTTGCCGGCTGGCTGGTTCCCAATGCCAGCGGGGACATAGCTGTATCAATAATATCACAGCCAGCTTCCACTGCTTTTAGATAAGTCATGGAAGCGACACCAGATGTATAATGGGTATGAAGGTCAATCGGAAGTCTTGTAGAACTCTTTAATGCACTTACCAGCTCATCTGCTGCGTAAGGAGTAAAAAGTCCCGCCATATCTTTGATACAGATAGAATCTGCCCCCATATCCTCAATTCTCTTTGCAATATCTTTCCAATAATCCATGGTATAGGCATCACCCAAAGTATAACACAGAGCAATCTGAGCATGAGCCTTTTCTTTATTACAAGCTCTTACTGCTGTCTGAAGATTGCGAAGGTCATTTAAACAGTCAAAAATACGGATAATGTCTATTCCATTGGCAACGGACTTCTGTACAAAATATTCTACTACATCATCTGCATAATGGTTATATCCCAAAATATTTTGGCCACGGAACAGCATCTGCAACTTTGTATTTTTAAATCCATCTCTTAGTTTTCTCAGTCTTACCCATGGGTCTTCTTTCAAGAAACGTAAGGATGCATCAAAGGTAGCACCTCCCCAGCACTCTACAGCATAATAACCAATCTTATCCATCTTGTCAATGATGGGAAGCATCTGGTCAGTGCTCATTCTAGTAGCAATCAAAGACTGATGGGCATCACGGAGAACCGTTTCCACAATCTTTACTGGTTTCTTTCCAAACTCTGCCATGTATATTACCTCCTGAATATTCTTGTTTATTTGCCTTTCCTATATTACTTGGCTCTATTTTACTCCAAAAATAGCCATGAAAGTACCAGCTGCCACTGCGGTGCCGATAACACCTGCTACATTGGGCCCCATAGCATGCATCAACAGGAAATTGGTGGGGTCTGCCTCCGAACCAACTTTCTGAGATACACGGGCAGCCATAGGAACCGCTGATACACCAGCAGAACCAATCAGAGGATTCACTTTGCCGCCGGTTACCTTGCACATAATCTTACCAAACAGCACTCCTGCTGCTGTTCCTACTGCAAAAGCAACAAGACCTAAAAGCACAATGAGAACAGTATTCCAATTAAGAAATGCCTCTGCACTGGTAGTAGCTCCTACAGAAGTACCAAGAAGGATAACTACAATATACATCATAGCATTGGAAGCAGTCTCAGCAAGCTGTCCTACTACACCAGATTCTTTAAATAGATTACCCAGCATCAACATGCCTACAAGTGGAGCAGTAGAAGGCAAAATCAGACATACTACAATCGTAACAATAATTGGGAACAAAATCTTCTCCAGCTTAGAGACAGGGCGAAGCTGTTCCATCTTAATTCTACGTTCCTGCTCAGTGGTGAAAAATTTCATAATAGGCGGCTGGATAATCGGAACCAGAGCCATATAGGAATAAGCAGCTACAGCAATCGGTCCCATAAGTCCTGTCTGTCCTAGCTTTCCTGCAAGGAAAATGGAAGTAGGGCCGTCTGCACCACCAATAATTGAGATGGCTGCTGCTGCCTTATCATTGAATCCCAACAAAATAGCAAAAAAATATGCACTATAGATACCAAACTGTGCCGCTGCTCCTAAGAGAAAGCTTTTCGGGTTAGCGATAAGCGGACCAAAATCCGTCATGGCGCCTACCCCCATAAAAATCAGGGAAGGAAGAATACTCCACTCATCTAATAAGAAGAAATAGTGAAGAAGCCCTCCATCTTCCATAATATCTGGATAGATATTTACAAGCAGCATACCGAATGCAATGGGAACTAACAAAAGCGGCTCAAATCCTCTTTTAATAGCCAGGTATAAAAATACACAGGCTACGCCAATCATGAGTAAATTGCCTCCGGTCAAATTTAAAAATGCTGTCTGCTGAAGAAGATTCCCCAAGGTACTTGTAATATATTCCATGTCAATCCCTCCATCTGGAATCTGCTCTGTCGCAGAATTCCTAGTGTAACAGTCCAGATAAGTCTGCGCATTTGCTGCGCTGACCACAAGAAAATTTCTAGTTTAAAGTAGCCAGTGTTGCTCCTGCCTCTACAGAATCGCCTACTGCTACATTGATACTGGCAACTGTACCATCAGATGGAGCCACGATTTCATTTTCCATCTTCATAGCTTCTAGCACAATCATTGCCTCCCCTTTCGCTACTGCCTGTCCTGGTTCTACCTTGATTCCCAAGATTTTGCCAGGCATAGGAGCTGTCACTGACACAGAACCCTGTGTTCCTGCTGGAGCTGCTGTCTTTGGGGCTGGCGCTGGAGCTGCTTTTGGAGCTGCTGCTCTAGGAGCTGCCACTTGACCTGAAGAAGTTCCCTCTTCTACGGTTACATCATAAACATTGCCATTTACTGTAATTGTATAATTTTTCATGTTGATATTCCTCCTAATTCATCATGCTCTTTTCCATTGATTGTCTGGAGCGCGTCTGATGGAGCGAACCACCAGTCCATCTGCACAAGCACCTGTAGATGCTGCAATCGCTGCTGTAATCACTGCTACCAGTTCCAAATCATCTGTAAGATTCTCCTCTACTGCTGGTGCTGGAGAATAGGAACGTGCTGCTGGCCTGGTTCTCACTGGAGCAGGTGCAGGAGCATGTTTCTTTTTCATCTTTTCTTCATATTTTCCAATATACCTAAAGCAGCTAATAAGCCAACTGATAAAAATCAATACAGCAAAAACAGTTCCCATGCCCATCAGGGTGTTTAACCCTGCTTTTGTCATATTTTCACTCATAGTATAAACTGGGTCAAAGGAAAAAGAAGTAATCTCACCTGTCCTCATATTCAGGCTAAGAGTAAATGCACACTCCCGTTTTTCAAACACTGCATTCAGAGTAATGGTATATCCACTGTCAGTCTTTTCTACAGTACCACCATTTGTAGACTGATAGGCCCCCAAGTCATTCTTAACATTGGCATAGCCCTCCATACTGGAAGCCAAAGCTTCCATATCATTTTCCCGATATTGCTTAATTACTTTGTCTATCTCATAATCTTCAATAGATAGTACATTCTCCAAGATTGCCTGGGTGTTAGCTTGCAAAGAAGCAGATTCCGAGGGGTCTACAGATGGAGCTTCCTCCGCCTTGCTACAGGCGGTCAAGGCAAGCAAGCAGACTGCCATACAAAGCACCAATAATATCTGTTTTTTAAACTGTTTCATATGCCTGTCACCTCATCCTTAGACTGTGCCATGCTTTTTAGATGGACGGTTCTCTCTCTTTGTGAATAGCATCTCAAATGCTGCAATTACACGCTGTCTGGTCTCTTCAGCCTTGATAATGTCATCAACATAACCTCTTCTGGCGGCTGCCTGTGCACTAGACTGCAAGTCTTGATACTCTGCTGCCTTCTCACTAATCAACGAAACTGCATGGTCAGATTCCTTAATCTCGTCCGCATACATAATTTTTGCTGCTGCTGTTGCATCCATCATTCCGATAGCTGCTGTCGGCCATGCATACACAATATCTGTTCCAATGGCCTTGCTTGCCATGGTCAAATAAGCAGTGCCATAAGCCTGTCCTATAATCACAGTTACCTTGGGAACACTTGCATTGGCAAAAGAATAGGTTAGCTTAGCTGCTGACTTCGCCATGGTTTTCTCACTACATTTATCTGCCTTGTAGCCAGTTACATTTACCAGGGTCAAAATAGGAATGTTAAATGCATCGCAGAAATCTACAAATTCTGCTGCTTTTCTGCATCCCTTTGAATTTAACACTGGAGCATACTCTGCTGTCTTCTCTCCGTCCTCTCCATATATGGCACAGCGGTTTGCTACACAGCCTATGGTATTTCCATTTAAGCGGATAAATGCAGTTATCATGGAAGGGTCATAATCCTTCTTAACTTCCATAAAGAAGTTATTATCTGAAATCGTTGCCAGAGCGATTCCTGTGTCTTCTACACAGTGTTCCAAGCCCTCACATATTCTGTTTAAGTCATCATCGCAATTTGCGTAGGACAGGTCATCTCGATTATTCTCTGGAAGAATGGACACTAATATGCGGATTTGTTCAGCGATTTCTGCCTCACTTCCGACAAAATCAACGGTGCCTGCTGACTCGCTCTGAAAAGCTGCAGAAGCAGTATCACATTTGCCCACATAGTTGTCATCAATGGCATTGGGTGCATTTACAAATAATCTGGCTTTCTTTTCTTCCATAAAAGTAAAGTCTGCTATTGCAGAAGATACTGCCATACCTCCGCCACAAGTGCCAAATACAGCTGAAATCTGCGGTATTACACCTGAGGCTATGGTCTGATTATAATACAGCTCCCCAAATCCATGAAGAGCATCGGTTGCTTCCTGAAGCCGCAAGCCTGCACAGTCTGCCAGCCCAATGACTGGCGCCCCCATCTTCATGGCCATTGCATAAATATTGGAGATTTTCTTTGCATGCATCTCACCCATGGAACCACCCATTACAGACGCATCCTGGCTGTACACATACACAAGGCGTCCTTCAATCGTGCCATAGCCTGTCACGACACCATCAGCAGGTGTTTCCTTGCCTGTCATGTTAAAGTCCGTGCTTCTGGCTGTTACATAAGCGCCCACTTCAACAAAACTGTTCTCATCAAGCAGCATCTGTATCCGGCTGCTTGCTGATGTTTGTGCTGAATTACTCATTTTGCTGTCCTCCATTAAAAAATATTCTGGCGGCTTTTGTCTGGAATTTAACAAAAACCGTCTGATAAACCCAAATTTCTGCCGATTATATTGTATACTGAAAAAAAAGGAATTTCAAGTGCATTTTGGGAATTCTTGTAAAAACATAACGATTGAGGAAATCAAAACGGTTATATAAAGATTTTTTAATCCCATGAAAATAGCCCCTGTAGCTTTAAGTAATCATCTGCCACATGTTCCAGACACCACCATATAGAAAGTCTTTCCACATTTTCCAGGGCACAGACTGGCTCCTGATAAATTTCTATTCCATCTAGTTTGTATATTAATTTCCCTACCTGTTCTCCTTTTTGTATTGGAGCTTTTAAATTTTTCGGAACCTCCAAACTCACAGACAGTTTTTCTCCTTTTTTCACCAGCACATTTGGAATTTCCTTTCCTTTTCTGGAAACTGCTGCCACAGAAACTTTGGTTCCATGGCTGATATCTCCATCCAAAGGAATTCCATCTAACACAGAGATTGCTTCCAAATCAGGGGCCTCTCCTAATGGCTGGTTGCTATACTTTTCCAGACCATATTGAAACAAGGTTCTGGCATCACTCCATTTATAGGTCTTATGTGGAGGCCAGCCACAGCCAAGAAGCGCTATGGTATATTTTCTTCCTTCTCTTTCTAGAGAGGCGACATAGGAATAGCCCGCCCCTCCGGTAAATCCGGTTTTTCCTGACAAAACTCCATCCATCATGCTAAGAAATGCATTGTGGTTGATACAGGAATAGCTTCCTTTCCCCTCTAAATCGGTAAAATAATAGTTCTGGGTTTGTGTGATAGATAAAAATTCCTGATGTTTGGGTGAATTCCATGTACAATATCTCATAATAGCTGCCAAGTCACTAGCTGTAGTGCTGTGAAGCTTTATATCTCCATTCTCTGCGGTCTCCTGCGCATCTAGACCATTAGGAGTGATAAACCAAGTATTTTCACAACCTATCTCTTTCGCCTTCTGATTCATCAACCGTGCAAAAGAGGGAACATCTCCAGCCAGATGCTCTGCCAACATCACAGCACTGTCGTTATGAGATTCCAACATCAAGGAATAGAGAAGGTCTCCAAGACGGAACTTTCTTCCAGATGGGGCTCCTAAGTGAACCTTGGGTTGACCAGCCGCATAAGAAGAAACCACAACCTCATCTTCGAGATTTCCCATCTCTAGGGCTAGAATACAGGTCATAATTTTTGTAGTACTGGCCATAGGTCTAGCCAAATTTTCCTCTTTTCCATAGAGGATGCGGCCTGTCTCACCATCCATAAGAACTGCTGATTGTGCATTAAGCTTTAATGGTGTTTCCTCATCCTCTTCCTCCGCCATCACAGGGACAACAAAAAATTGAACTAACAAAATAAAAGCTGTTAGTACTGTAAGAACATATTTATTAAAAAATTTTTTACCATTCATAGGCCAGCAGGCTCCGAGTATTATTAGCTATCCTATTCGTTTTTGAATCAAACTATGCCTTTGTACAAGTTGCTTTATACTATAAGGGGAAGTATGATTTATCATAAGGAAGAACATATTCAAGATAATTTTAACTCGTTGTGTTGGTTAAGCAGAAGTAACACACGGAAGAAGGTTTCCCTTCGTCCTGCGGCTTCGGAGCCAGTAATACTAAGTCTCTATCCATCTGCTAAAAACAGGAACAAAAGTCCCTAAACTCGCTTCGCCCAGACAGTAGGGACTTTTTCTCCTAATACAGATTGCTAGAAGCTAAGAGTTACTATGGTTCCTGTAGCCACAGTCCAGAGGGGAACCTTCTTTGCTGTGTTACTTTTGTCCACTATGTAATTTTCAGCCAAGCAAATTTTCTGCTGGAACTTCTTCTATATTAAATCGTTTCTTTCTGCATTATAAATGGATAAACCAGCAAAGCCGAAAGAAATAACTGTTAAAATAACAGGGAATATTGCATTATTTGATATCGTAAAATCTCCGACATTTGCTTGTGTAAGAAAAATCAGCAAAAATGAAGTAAGAACTGTTGCCTTAGAAGATTTCATAGCTATCCCAACAAACAGGGCAATAAAACTCATACTTACGATTACCACTGATTTTAGTATCAGTTGGATATAAAATGATAAACTTCCTATACAAAAATCAATGGTAAAAGAAGATGGCATAAATTTTGCTCCCATAAACACGCATAGATAGATAAGCAGTTTTGTCAATGTAAGTGCTATAAAATTAAAAGACCAGACCGCAATCATTTGGGATGCCAATATTTTCTGCCGTTTAATAGGATAAGAAAACATCAAGTTCATTGTCTTGTTTTTATATGCACTTACAATGAAGGATGACAACATGACACTAGTATAAATCAAGAATGCCATACTGGTAAACAATTCGATTGGAGCCGAAATTACATCTGTCCCTGGTGCAGCATCCAATGTTCCATCTGGGTCATTTGCAATGCCAAAGAAAGCTAATGCAAAAATAAATAAACCAAGCAGAACTGCTACAATAACTACTCCCATAATATATTTTCTAATATTATTTTTTTCCCATTCAAGCTTGATTAACTTTAACATGATTTTACACCTCCCCTGTCATTTTTAAAAAATAATCTTCCAAACTCTCCGTATGCTGATAGATAGAAACAATCTCTACATCATTTTTCATCAGTTCCTTTGAAATTTTTTGTGTTGTAATATTCCTCTCATAAATGCGGATTTTAGAGTCATTGATAATCTTAAAATTATTTAACTGCATTTTTTCGGCCAGCACATAGGCTGCTCTTTTTGTATCCTCCACCATGAGTTCAATATAAGCTGCATTTGTTTCCTCAATTTCTTTCATAGAAATTTCCTGCATCATTTTCCCATGATTGATAACTCCGACTGTATCAGCAATGCTTTGAATTTCAGAAAGAAGATGGCTGGAAATCATTAAGGTCATGCCATATTCGGTACAAAGCATTTTGAATAAATCCCTGATTTGTTTCATGCCAGCAGGGTCCAAACCGTTTGTCGGTTCATCTAGGATAACAAGTTCTGGTCTGCACAATATGGCACGGGCAATCCCTAAACGCTGTTTCATTCCTAAAGAATAGCTTCCCACAGATTTGTTTGCGGCTTCAGCTAAATTGAGCATTTCTAGAGATTCCTCCACACTGCCTTTATTGTAATAGCCCATATATTCACAATGAAGCTGTAAATTATCCTTTCCACTCATATGTTCATAAAATGTAGGAAACTCAATAATACTTCCCATGCGCTTTAGCACCTCGTAAGAATTCGATTCCAGTGTTTTTCCAAACAGTGCAACTGTGCCATTTGTCGGCTTCCAAAGGTTTGTTACCATCTTCATCACTGTAGTTTTTCCTGCTCCATTCGGTCCTAAAAATCCATATATTTCACCTTTCTTTACATGGATATTTACATCCGTAACCAATTCTTTCCCATTTATCATCTTACCTAAATGGCTCGTTTGTAAAATATAAGGCATTTTTTATCTCCTTTCTTTGTAGCCTCCTATTTTTTTAGATATACCAATATTCCAATGGCGTGTTTCTAAATAGAATTATAGTGAAATAGATTTTCAAAACTCTTGAATAATTCTTACAAATTTCTTTCACAGGATATTTAATAGTTTATTTTTTTAAGTTTTAAACTGAATGTAGTTTTTACATTTGGTATGCTGTTTAAATAGATATCTCCTCCCAACCTCTCAGCAAGATTCTTCGCAATCGTCAATCCCAAACCATTTCCTTGTATTTCACGATTTCTGGAATCTTCCATTGTATATAACCTATCAAAAACATTAGCTATGAATTCCTGTTCGATTCCTTTTC
Source organism: Hungatella sp. UBA3402 (assembly GCA_002358555.1). Classification (GTDB taxonomy): domain Bacteria; phylum Bacillota; class Clostridia; order Lachnospirales; family Lachnospiraceae; genus UBA3402. The sequence goes on from DEPC01000078.1 coordinate 9,765, forward strand.
CTTTATCAACTACATCAATATATACATTCCTTTTATCTTCACGTATAAAAATTCCCAAATAGTTTCCGTCCAAGCCATAACGCATTACATTAGACAATAAATTGTATAAAATCCTTTGAAGGGCATCCTTATCACCCTGCACAAAAATAGGTGTTTCTGGGATGGACAAATCGACTTCAAATTCTTTCTGCAATAAAATATCATAAAAACCTAAGATATTTTCCCTGCAAACCTCATTGATATCAATTTTGCAAAGCTTTACATCAGTATCTCCAGATTCTAGTTTTGCCAATGTGAAGAATTGATTGATAAGATTCATTACCTGTTTCGCCTTTTCTTCTACCTTTCTAAGCATTTCATCTTCATGGTTCAAGCGCATAATCTCCAAATAACCCAATATAACAGTTAAAGGAGTTTTGATATCATGGGATATATTAGCCAGCATTTTCTTAGAAGAAATTTGCTCCTTTTTGAAATTTGCTTTTATTTTCTGTCGCTCTATCAATAAGCAGTTAATTTGTGCTCCTAAATTCATTAAAACAGGATTTTCAGTAAATATCATTATTTTCTCATCACTGTCAGTTTCCAAAATTTCTTCCAGTTTTTCATCTATCTGTTTTATTTTTGCTTGTATTCCTCTGGTAAAAACAAACTGCTGATATAAAACCACAAGAGCCAGAATGGAAATAATAACAATTAAAAAAAATATAATTGTTTTATCGCTCATTTTTTATTTCTCCCAGCTTATAGCCAATCCCCCATACTGTAATAATGTATTGTGGTTCGCGGGGATTATCTTCAATCTTATTTCTCAATCTGCTGATATGAACATTGACAGCATTTTCATCTCCTAAATAGGCATCATTCCATACAAGGGAGTAGATTTGTTCTTTTGTATATACTTTTCCTTCATTCTGCAATAAGAGTTTTAAAATTTCAAATTCTTTTGATGTAAGTTCTAATTTATTTCCATTTTTGGTTACCGAATAGTCATTAAGATTCATATGGAGATTGCCCTTTTCAAGTATTGGCTGCGATTTTTCATTGCTTGTAATATATTGTGTACTTCTTCTTATATTTGCCTTAATCCTTGCCAACATCTCTGTGACAGAAAACGGCTTTGTGATATAATCGTCTGCCCCCAGACCTAAACCAAGCGTTTTATCAGAATCCGTATCTTTCGCCGATATAATAATGATTGGGACAGTGCTAGTTTCCCTGATTTTCCCCATAACCTTGATGCCATTCATTTTTGGTATCATCAAATCAAGCAAAATCAGACTAAAATTATCCGAAAAGAACTTATCACAAGCACTTTCGCCATCAAATGCCGTAATAACCTCAAATTTCTCTGTTGTCAAAAAATTTTTTAACATTGTACTGATTTCTATATCATCTTCAACCAATAAAATCTTATCCATTACAAAATTCCTCCTTTTTCTTAAAAGGGCTGTCCATTAGCTTTGATGTAGTCTTTAGAATGAACCAAAGATATCTGATATAGTTCAATATAAGAAGAAACCTCCTTCATAATGGATATTATAATGCTTTAGAATGGATATTACAATCAAGAGCAAACTTTTCATAAATAAAAGAGGCTATTGCAAAAGCAGATAAATAACTTGCTTTTACAATAGCCATATAAATACAACTTTGACTTTCGCAATCACCTAGTAAAAAGTACTGTGTTTATTGTCTATTCAGGCAATAACCTTCTCCAGGCGCCAGCACAACTACCCTCTCTGGGTTTTTAATCATACTCTTTACCACTTCTGGATCTCCATTAAACTCCTTCCACTCTGGAGCATCCACACTGCCCCAATGCCATAAGATCAATGGTGTATTCGGATATGCAAATGCCATTTTTTTCACCCCGTCCAATCCGATATGCCATCTGCTATCAGAGATATCAAAAAGCATAGCATCTGGACAGGGCATATGGAGTTGCTCCTCCATTAATCTGCTGTCTCCCACAGCCCAGATGCTGCCATCTGGCGTATCTAGCCAAAATCCGCAAAAATCTTCCATTTTAAAATCTCTTGTATGATGTTTCGCGGATTCGTTCTGCCATGCATGATCTGCTGGTGTTAGACTTATGGTTACATTCCCTACCTGAAACTTTTCTCTGATATCATGCCCTATGCCGCTGATACCCTGTTCTTCTTTCAAAAGTCCGGCAACATAGTGAGGTGCATGAAATTCTTTTGTTTTCTTTGCCAATTTCTCACATGTCGTCCTGCTGTAATGATCATTGTCGCAATGGGTGAGAAGAATTGCATCCACATAGGGCACTTCCTCCTCTGTTATTGGCATCTTGATCAGTAGTGGCATATCAAAACCACTCAATACGGGATCTATCATAATTGATGTCCCTCTGCTGTTGATCAGTGCTCCTGCATTTCCCAGCCATCGGATGATCGTTTTGTTTGATGGAGCAAATGCCTCTTTTCCAAAAGGTTTTGTTTCTGGTGCTTTTGCTTGCATTTTTATTACCTCCTCATATTTGCCTGTTCCATTAATTCCAGGCATTCTTCTTAATATTGTTGTGACAGGGTATCATCATAATTACTACACATTTATTATGATAGGATATCCATATGATTTCCCCATATCATCCAATCACATTGAATTTCTTCCAGGAACCTTTGACAAACCGGAGCCAGAAGATCACTGCTCTGACCGCCCAGTCAAGACACATGGCAAAAGCCACTCCGATAACCCCCATATTCATCCAGATAGCAAAGATAACAGAGAACAGCACTCGCCCGACAATTGTTGATAGCAAGCTCACATACATGGTGAACTTTACATCTCCTACTGCTCGAAGACCATTTGACAAGGCTCCTGACAAAGGATAGCATACAGCATTAAATAGATTATGAATTGCGATCAGTAACACCACCAGTTCTGACGTTTCCGCTGATAGGGCATATCTTTTTAGTACCAGAGGTGCTACTGCCATAATCAGCCCATTCCACAAAACAGAGGTAACAAAAGTCAACCTTAACAGCTTTCTCATATAATACTCTGCCGCTTCTTTATCCCCTGCTCCCATGCATTGTCCCACTACTGTCACAAAGGCCAGCCCCATAGCTGTTCCCATAAGTGCTGCCATGGACCAGAAGCTCTGGGCCACGCCGTTGGCTGCGATTTGCACTGTACCAAACAGAGCTGTAATACTACTTAAAGCCACTTTGGCAAGCTGGAATAAACCATTTTCTACGCCGTTGGGAATGGCAATCCTAAGAATTCTATGCACCATGGGTCTATCCCAAAAGAATATATGTTTTCTTTCCAACCAAATTGTGTTTTTTCTATTAAAACACAACCATGTGATGACCACGGCTGAAAAGGCTCTGGCAATAAAAGATGGGTAAGCCACTCCAGCTACTCCAGCATGAAGTATAAACACCCCAATAATATTTCCGACTACATTGATACCATTGGAAACTACGGAAAGATACATAGTGACATTGGTTTTTCCCATACTGCGATGCATGGCTGCGCCTGCGTTATATACTGCCAGAGCTGGATAGGAATAGGCAGATATGCGAAGATATGTAACACAGGCTTCCATTACATCGAACTCCACTTCCCCAAACAAAAGTCTTAATAGTTGTTGATTCAATATCAGCACAAATATTGTGATAAACAGAGAAAGGACGATAGATATCATCATCAATTGTCCTGACGACAGATTCCCATTTTCTTTATCTCTGCTTCCTATATATTGGCTTACTACAATAGCTCCACCGCTAGCTAAGGCTGAAAATAGGAAGATAAATATCGTATTGAACATATTTACCAGAGACACCCCTGAGACTGCTGCTTCTCCTGCATAACTGACCATAAAAGTATCTGCCACTCCCACCAGTACCGTCAAAAGCTGTTCCATAAAAAGAGGTACTATCAGCTCCTTTAAATCCAAGTTGGAAAATAGTTTCTGTTCTTTTGCTATCCCTTGCCTTGGTTCAATCAATTTCCTTATCACGCTCTTTATTCCTCTCAATTCCTGATTATTGCTGCTGTATGTCTGTATTATAATTCAGAAACTTATCTATGTCTAATACCTTATTTTTATTTATAATTCATGCCTTAAAAGCATAAATAAATAAGTACTACATGGAGCTTTTCTCCCTTTAAGACACAAAAAAGACAACCACCAAATCTGATGATTGCCTTGTTTCCATCTTAGAACATTTATCTTTGCTGCTTATTCTTCCCAAATAACATTCTCACAGAAAATAATCTTCTATCTCAAATTCCTTCCCATTAATCGTTAATGTCTTGATATAAACTCCTGGTTCTTCTCCGTCTTCCCCATCTTCACAGATTCCATAAGCTACCAGCTTTGCATGGCCTGCTTGCTCTTTTACTGATAGTTCTCGACCTGTGATTCCCATATCAGCTAATGCTTCTGCAAGTTCCAAAAGAACATCTTCTACTTCTTCGTCAACTCGACATTTCGTAAACTCGTGTTCCAACTCCTCATAAAGTTCTTCATTCAACATGGAATCATTCCTCCATCATCTCCAGAAATCTCTTAAATTCGTCTTTTGCCTCCTCAATCAGCCCTTGGTCATAAGTATCTAACGCCTTCTCAAATTTACGGATAGCTCGTTCCACAAAGAGCCTGTCATCTCCTAGACTTTCCTCATATACTCTTTCCCCTCGCAGAAGTAAATATTTGTTTTCCTCTCTGTCTCTGGGATGAATCTTTAAGTAAGACAAAGTTTTAAGCCTCTCTTCAATCTCTTCAGGGGTCATATCTACATCTCTGCCAAGAAAGACTTTTTTCATCACCTGCTCTGTGGAAGTGACTTTGACCTCTACCTCTAAAATAGAATTGATATCATAAGTATAAGTGACATCTACAGATTCTTCGCCAGCTTTCGCAGGAGGAATATCAATAAGCAACTCTCCTAATGACAGATTGTTGGCAGCAAATCGGCTTTCCCCCTGAAGCACATTAATCCGAATCTTATCTTGATTATCTCTTACTGTGTAAAGTCGCTCTGTCCGGCTGGCAGGAATTACGGTATTTCTGTCAATAATGGGACAGAACACTCCATTTTCATATTGATGATTTTCCCACTCTCTCACTACCTCAGTTCCCAAAGTAAACGGACATACATCAGTAAGGATTACCTCTTTAATGGAATCCTTGCGTTCCTTCATAGCTCCTTGAATTGCAGCTCCTAAAGCAACTGCCTCGTCAGGATTAATATTGGTATCTGGAATCATTTTAAATAACTTGCTGACAAATCTGCGGATTACTGGGCTTTTGGTGGCTCCTCCCACCAACACTACCTTATCAATATCTGACAGACGGATATGGGCATCTGCTAAGCTGCGCTTCACTGGTCTGCGAATTCGGTCTAACAATTCTAAACACTCGTCCTCATAATCTGACAAATCCACTTCCAAATCATAAATCTGGTCTCCTACCTTACAACTCATCTTGGAAACTCGCTTGTCAGAAAATCCTAGTTTACACATATCTGCCTGCTTATGGATATGGCGCAAAGTTTTTTCGTCTAATGATAGGCGGTTCAATTCGTGATGCTTGTCAAAAAACATATTTTCCAGCACCGCTGTAAAGTCCTCGCCTCCAAGAAAATTATCGCCTGCTACAGCCCGAACCTCTAGAATCGTATCATAAAGCTCTAGAATAGACACATCAAAAGTGCCTCCTCCTAAATCAAAGACCAAAAATCTAGCCTGTTCTTGACTTTGATACAGCCCATAGGCAATGGCAGCAGCCGTAGGTTCACTGATAATTCTCTCTACCTTCAATCCTGCCAACTCTCCAGCCCTTTTAGTTGCTCTTCTTCTAGCATCATCAAAATATGCTGGAACGCTGATAACAGCCTCTGTGACTTCTTCCCCCAGATAACTCTCTGCATCTTCCTTTAAGGCACGCAACACCAGAGAAGATAATTCCTCAGCTAAAAAGGTTTTATTTAACAGCTTAAACTGCTTTTTACTTCCTATATCCCGTTTAAATACACTGGCAGCACTATCTGGATACAATAGCATCCGTTCTACAGCCAGTTCTCCTACATATACCTGTTCCTCCTCGTCAATGCTGACCACAGAAGGAGTCAAATTCTTTCCAAGTCTATTGGGGATAATCTTTGGGCCTTCCTCCGTGAAATATGCGACCAGACTATTTGTTGTCCCCAAATCAATTCCTATTATCATCTCTGTATCCTCTCCCAGGCAATCTTTGTTGCCATACCTTGCTTATTAAGTTCAAATGCCTTTTTATAATTCTCAAATGCTTTTTCATGGTCTCCCACTGCTTCATAGTACATACCCAGGTACTGATACCCTTCAAAACACCCCTTATGACGACATTGTCTACATCTTAAGTTGCAGAGCATATCTTGAAACATGTTAAGCCCCTTCTCTACCTCCCCCAGACAAATATAAATCCACCCAAATCTCATAAGCCTGGCTGGAGCATAAGATTTGTAGTTTAGATAACTCTCCTCAGTCCCGCTGTCTGATTTCTTAAAATGTTCGATAGCACTTATGGCATGGAGCCTAGCATCTGCTTTTTTTCCCATACGAAAACACAAAGCTGCTAGTTTCCATTCTGCTTCATGAAGGTCGTCTTCTGTAGTAGCAGCAGCAAGGGACTTTTTATAATACCATTCGGCTTTCTTAAAATCATTTAAAATTTCTCTATAAAAATATGCTAAATCGCTAAACCTTTTTGATTTGTCTTCCTTGGAGGCTTTGCGGATACCCTCCTCATACATTTTAATGGCAGCCTTTTTCTTTCCCTGAAGAAAATAGATACTAGCTACATTGTCATAATAATCATCTAAATCTGGCTCCATCTCAAAATATTTTAAAGCATTATCATAGTCCTCCAAATACTGATAGAGAAGGCCAATCTCCTTACGGAAAACCTTTCGGTCTGGAAACATTTCCAAATCCTTTTCATAGCACCAGATAGCTTTTTTATAATCTCCAAGAGCCTCATAGCAGTCTGCCATATTGCTGTAGGGAAGAACACTTTTGCTCTCTCCCATACACTCAACTGCTTTTTCTAAACATTCAATTCCTTTCTTAAATTGCCCTAAATATTTGTAACAACATCCCATGTTATTATAGGATGCCCAATCGTCCACTTCATAGGTAAGTGCTTTTTGAAACTGTTCAATCGCTTCCTCCAGCCGATAGGCGCTCATAAAAAGTCTGCCCTTTTCCACCAGATAGTAACAGTTTTCATGATATTTTAATTGTCTGTCCAGATATCCCAGAGCTTTCTCAAAGTCCGCTTCGTCATAAGTATTATTATATTTGTCTTTATAATAATCTGCCAGCTTCTCATTGGCATTTCGATAGCCTTCCTGACATTGAAGGGATTTTTCATATTCCTCCATAGCCAATTCTTTCATTCCAAGCTCTTCATAGCAGATGCCACAGTTATAGTGAAGTGCCGCCGCCTGACCATACCCAGCCTCAGCAGCAGCATATTCTGTAAGTGCCGCCTTATAAGCCTTTTTATCCAGATATACATGACCTCGTATCATGCGATATTGCAGTCTCTCTGGATTTTTCTCAATGGCCATTTCCAGATGCTCAAGAGCTGTATCGGAATCATCATTATCCCAGTGAAGCAGGGCAATTTCATACTCTACCTCTGATGGGTCCTCAATATCCATCTCTCCATCTGGATTTTTGAGTGCCTCAAGAAGTTCATTTGCAATGGCAAATGGTTTTTCTCGGTCTTCTCGATTTTCTGCTAAATTGCGCAAAATCTTCACTTCATAAAGTTTCATGTTGGCGCTGAATTCCACCTGGTTCTCCCTCGCCTTGTCAAGAACTCCTAATGCATCAGAAAACTGATTGCTATAGAAAAATGCCTCTGCTGCCAACATATAAGGCTTATAATATCCTGCAAAAATCTGGATAGCCCGATAATAATCATCTACTACCTGCTGTCCATTTTTCAGCTCATAGGATGCCTCCTGGCGCTGAAGAATTGCTGGAAAATATCCTTCATCCTGTTCTAGAAGCTGGTCACATATATCAATACTCTCTTTGTACTGTCCATTTTCAAACAGAAGATAGGCTTTATACTGCATACAGCCCTGCTTATCTTGTTCTTCCTCTGCTGTCTCAATAGCCTTGTCTACATATTCCAGAGCTTGTTTTTGCTGTTTCAATTCATAACAGCAGCCACTTAAAATATGATAAGCCCGATATTCTCTTGAAATGCGTTTTGTATTCTCCTCACTGCCATCATCTGGTGTGGACTGGATTAGCTCTAACCATCGTTTTAAATGAGGAAGCGCCTGTTCATATTTCTCTGCCCGATATAACAATCTGCCATATAGATTTTCATAAGAATACGAATCTTCTTCATCAGGCACAACACTGTCCATAAGCTCTATCGCTTCATCCATATATTCATTCTGGAATAAACACCACCCAAGCTCCACCTGGTCTTTGCTTTTATGTTTTTCATCTACATTAGGATCAGAAATTGATTTTTTATATTGTGTAATCAGAGCCTCATTGGTCTTTCTCATATCTTCCAGAACTGCCTCATCCCTGCCGTCTACATTGAGAAGGTCCATCATCAATTCTTTCGCCTGTTCATACTCTTCCTGTATAATCAGAAATCTAGCTGCCCCATATTTAGCAGTGTAATGATTGGGATTATCTTCTAGAATTTTTTTCCAGATTTTATATGCTTCTTCTTTTTTCCCTGCTGCCCATCGGGCTTCGCCACAGTACAGAAGAATATAAGAATCATTTTTATATGCTTCCAGAAGTTTATCTGCCAGTTTTTGGGCCTCTATCACATCAGGAATCTGAGCACTTTTTTCATTGTCCTGTTTATCCCCTCTACAGGAATCTCCAGCCGCAGCCAAAAGCCTCATTCGTTCTGTATCTACATAAGGGTGATAAACCCCAAAAGCCTCCAGCTCTTTTAGCCGCTTCATTTGCCCTTCTGAATTTCCTTGGTCTATCTGGCGCTTGATATCTAGATAATTGCGAATATAGGCATCTGCATCCGCTTTCTCTTTATCCACAGTCCGAAACAACTTATAGTTGACGAAAGAGTCATGTCCAATATAATAAACTGCATAATCCAGAAAATCTTTTGGAAATTTCTGAAGAATATTTTCTTGGTCCTCTACAATCTGAAACCGTTTATCAATCAGATTCCAGATTTCATGAGGCAGATAAATGTGGTCCATCAGATAGACTAATAATGCTTCTCTTGTCTGCAAAGATGTATCCAAATCTTCACAGAGAGGGTCCTTCAATACCTCCTGCCAAGCTTCTGGCTGACAGCGAGACTCAATATCCTGGTATATCTCATGTATCTTGTCCACCCAAAGGTCTATCTCACTCTTTTCTTTCTCTTCTTCCTCTTCTGTCTGTCTTGCTAATGCTATCGCCCCTTCATAGGCTTCCCGCAGCCTTTTAAACCCTTCTGGGTCATCTTCTGGATTGGTAGTTTTTAAAAGTGTCCTATATGCATCACGAATCATTTGCTCATCTTTTGTCTCTTCAATTCCCAGAATATGAAACATTATCTGTTTTTCCATGTTTTCCCTCCCTGCTACAATCCACGGTTCAGCCAGCGGACGTTATTCTCTCCATGCTATTGCTCAAATATCCGAAACAAAGCATAACCTCCAATTATTTATGGACAGTAATCTGTCTGTATTCTATTTTATACAACACTACTACTTCTTGTCAATGTTCTTACTCTATGATAAAATTGTTTCTATGAAAAAAATATTGACTTACTCCATTACAAATGATGAAAATGGGCTGTCTGTGGGGCAATTTTTAAAATTAAAGGGTTACTCCAAGCATCTGATAAACCGTTTAAAGACAATTCCCATGGGGATTTCTGTTGCAGACTATCAAGTTTCCACTGTTTATATTCTTAAAACGGAAGAAACTCTAAAAATTCAGCTTGAAGAATTGGAAAGCTCCTCTCATATTGTTGCAGTTCCTATGGAACTAAACATTGTCTATGAAGACGAAGACCTTCTTGTAATAAATAAGCCTTCTGGACTTCCCATTCACCCCTCCCAAGGACATTTTTACAATACCCTGGCCAATGGGATGGCTTACTATTTTCAGCAAAAAGGAGAACCGTTTATCTATCGGGCTATTAACCGTTTAGACAAAGATACCTCAGGGCTTCTAATCTTGGCTCGCCACAGTTTTAGTGCCGCCTTGTTATCAAAAATGGTTGCAGAACATCAGATTCACCGCCAGTATCTCGCAATAGCAAGAGGTGAGGCTCCCCAAGAAGGCACTATCACAGCACCTATTGCCAGAACAGACGATTCCACCATTGAGAGATGTGTAGATTTTGAGAACGGAGACTATGCCTGCACTCATTTTTCTCGTCTCCATTACAACCCATCTCTTGACTGCTCTCTTTTAAGCTTAACCTTAGAAACTGGGCGAACCCATCAGATTCGCGTCCATCTCAAGTATATTGGTTATCCATTGCTGGGAGACTTCCTATATTATCCTGATTTTACTTCTATTAAAAGACAGGCTCTCCACTCACATAGATTGGAATTTTCCCATCCTCTTACTGAAACAAGACTTGTATTTGAAGCTCCTATTCCTGAGGATATGCAATTTGTATTTTCACAAAATTAGAAAATTGGTATTTCCCTATAAGTCAGATATTCGTTATTCCATGATAATTTTGCGGCGCAACCCCTTGGGATAATGGTTTTTTAGTGTGCTTCCTGCTTTTTTTGCCCAGCCAATAGAATATTGTTCAGCTAACATCAATACCCATCCATTTTCTGAGCATAATTTCTTTCCAGAACTCTCTAAAGCTTCTCCCCATAGATATGCGGATATCTCTCTGCTCTGTGCTGCCCTTGACTCCCATCGCTTCACATGTTCCTTTTTTAAGAACAAAGCTAAGCTGTGGGAGGGTTCCAACCGATTTTTTTTCAAACTTCCAAGATGCAATCCAGCCCGTAGAATCTTCATTCCCTTGTAATCTGGCATTTCCCTTGGAATCAGATAGAGCTGTTTTCCAAATAATACCAGATAGTTTTCTTTCTCTTTTCCAAATAATGTTAGACCTTCCTCTGTAAAAGTTTCCTGTGTAAATTTTCTCCATGCTGCTTTCACCTGAGGGTCTTTCACATAATCTGGCATTTTCTGTTTTCTTTCCTTTAACTCTGTGGCTGTTTCTTCTTTCTTCAAAACAGCTATAAAATGCCCTTCCCCTTCTACCTTATAAGGCCAAATGCGAAATGTATGTTCCAGTTCCTTTTGCCCTCCTTCTATCCATTCTGGTTTTCCTTTACTAAACCCTTGATAAGTATCTATTTTTTCAATAGAAAATTGGGGATTCCGATTTAAAAATCCTTGGATGCTCCCTTCATTTTCCTCTGGTGAAAATGTACAAGTAGAATATACCAGCCGTCCTCCTGGACACAACATACAAGCAGCATAATCTAAAATTTCTTTCTGCCTATCTGCACACATAACCACATTTTCCTGGCTCCACTCTCCTCTTGCCTCCTGGTCTTTGCGAAACATTCCCTCGCCAGAACAAGGAGCATCCACCACAATTTTATTAAAAAATCCTGGAAAATGGTCTGCCAAGATTTTTGCCGACTCATTGGAAACCACTGCATTTGCAATTCCCATTCGTTCCACATTCTGAGACAAAATTTTAGCTCTGGAAGGATGAATTTCATTACTCACAAGCAATCCCTGTCCCAAAAGCCTTCCAGCAATCTGAGTAGTTTTCCCCCCAGGTGCTGCACATAAATCAAGAACTTTATCTCCTGGCTTTGGGTCTAAAAGTTCCACAACTGCCATAGCACTAGGCTCCTGAATATAGTAAACCCCTGTCTCATGAAAAATATGTCTTCCTGGCCTTAGATTTTCTTCATAATAATATCCCTCTCTAGCCCAGGGAATTTTTCTCAATCCTACTTGCTCTGCCAGCTTTTTTGCTTTACATATATCCTCAATTTTTAAAGGATTCAGCCTTATTCCATAGGCTCGCTTCATACTATAACTCTCTAAAAATTTCTCATACTCCTCCCCCAATAACGCTTTCATTTTTATAAGAAATTCCTCAGGCAGATTTATTTTTCTATCTTGTTCCATATCTTGCTCCTTTTCTTGAATCTCTTTGAATTTAATTTTCCGCTATCTGCGGCGGGAAAGTTCCATTCCCCCATTGCCTTTTTCCTGATTATTCCATATAATAAAATCATACAGACATAAAATGACAAACTTCTTTACTCTAATACATTATAGACAGCAAAGGCGGTTTACCTATGAAAAAATACAGTTTCACGAACAGTCAAATCATCAATGGAATTGCACTAGGTTTTTCTCTTGCTTTTCTCCTGTCTGCATGGATTGCAGCACTCTACACCAAAGAATGGGGTCAAGTATTTTCTAATTGGTACTTAATCATGATTTCTCCTTGCCCTCTTGTAACAGATTACTTTGCCCTTGGCGGCTTAGCCAGCACTATGCTCAATGCTGGAGCCTGCGGCTTAGCCTGTTTCTTTTTTATGATTTTCCTAAAGGGAGAATCCCATGCCAATACTCTAGCTGGGTATTTCTTGGTAGTTGCCCATTGCTTTTATGGTCTGAATTTTCTGAATATGTGGCCTTGTTTTTTATCTATTTTTTTGTATCTGCGCTTCAAAAAGCTAGATTATAAAAGAAATCTACATATTTGTATGTTTGCCACTAGCTTTGGCCCTTTTATCAGCGAATTGTTATTTCGTTATACTCAAGGCAGCTATACATTGGGGGAACTTCATCTAACCTTTCCCAGCCTTCTTTTGACTGCTGTTTTTAGTCTGATGTTGGGTTTTTTAATTCCAGCCATTCTTCCTGGAACTCATGCATGGCATAAAGGCTATACTCTTTTTAATGGAGGACTGGCTGTTGGGCTTCTTGGATTTTTCCTCTTTACGCTATTGTACCGCACAATGGGGGTTCACAGCCATATCAATATTGTTCGGGAAAATGTTATCTATGAGCAATTCGGGGGCTCGTATGACTTGTATGCAAATCTGTTTTTTCTTAGTATTTTTATTGTTTGTCTGATTCTTGGCTGGCTGTTAAATGGCAAAAGCTTCCATGGATTCAGCCATCTGGTAAAAGATACTGGTTATTCCAGCAATTTTGCCGATAAATATGGTATGCCCTTATGTCTTATCAATATTGCCTGCCTTGGCGGGTTATTTCTGTTGTATTTAAACGTAACGATTCATTTTACCAAAGGAGTAGGCTTTACAGGTCCCACAGTAGGCTGTCTTTTTGCCGCTTTGACTTTCACAGCCATGGGACAACATCCCAGAAATGTATGGCCTATTTTCTTGGGCTATCAGCTTCTATCTCTGGTGGTATTTGTTGTATGTACTATTAATGGCACAGAAATGCCCTGGTCTCTTTCCACCCAAGGATATCTTACCAGTGCTGCCTTTGCAACTGGTTTATGTCCTATTGTGGGGCGTTATGGAATCCGTGCAGGGATTGCGGCAGGATTTATGTGTGCCTCTCTCTGTACCTCCACTAGTGCCCTTCATGGCGGGCTGATTTTATACAATGGAGGATTTACCACTGGCATCACAGCCTTGATTCTTCTGCCTATTCTAGAACATTATATTCCAGAAACACGAGAGCAGACAAAAAGACTCACAGTCAATATGCAGGATATGCTCACCTTAATCGGAAACATTTCTCCAAAACAGAAAAATGAAGATTGATATTTTTATATCTTGCTTTTCCTACTTCTCCTCACATACCTGAAAGATATAAAATTTTAGATAATAGGAGGCATCTGCTGCCCACAAAATCGGATGGTCTGCTGCCTGAGTTCGATATTCCACCTGCCTCAGCCTCTTGTGAGCTCCTGTAGCTGCCTCTCGGATAGTCTTTGCAAATAATTCAGGCTCCATAAAATGGGAGCAGGAACAAGTGGCCAAATATCCGCCGTCTTTCACAAGCTTCATGCCACGCAGATTGATCTCCCGATATCCTTTTACAGCATTTTTGATAGAATTGCGAGATTTGGTAAATGCCGGAGGGTCCAGAATCACAACATCAAATTTTTCTTCCTTTTTCTCTAATTCAGGCAATAGTTCAAACACATCAGCACAAATAAATTGAACTCTATCTTCTAATCCATTTAGTTTGGCATTTTCTCTAGCTTGAGCTACCCCCAATTCTGAGGCATCTACTCCAAGAACAGAAATAGCTCCAGCTCTTGCAGCATTCAATGCAAAAGAACCTGTATGCGTAAAACAGTCCAATACGTTCTTTCCTTTGCACAGCTTCCTGATTGCCTGTCTGTTATATTTCTGGTCCAGAAAAAATCCTGTCTTTTGTCCCTCCTGCACATCTACGATATAGTGAATTCCATTTTCTATTATTTCAACCTTGGTATCAAATGGTTCTCCAATAAATCCCTTAAACGGTTTCATGCCTTCTTGAAGACGGACTTTTGCATCACTTCTCTCATAGATTCCCCGAATCATGATCCCATCTTCTGACAATACCTTTTTCAGCTTATCCAAAATTATCATCTTCCATCGGTCAATACCAAGAGCAAGAGATTCCACTACTAATACATCAGAAAACTTATCAATCACAATTCCAGGCAAAAAATCAGCCTCTCCAAAAATCAATCTGCAGCAAGAGATATCTATGGTATCTTTCCTGTAATTCCAGGCATTGCGAACTCTCATCTCAATAAAGTCCTTGTCAACCACCTGCTCCCTTTTTCGGGTCATCATTCGGACTGTAATCTTTGACCTTGTGTTAATAAATCCCTGTCCCATGGGATATCTATCAAAATCTTCTATCTGAACCATATCCCCCTCTTCAAAATCACCCTGAATCTGGTCTATCTCATTGTCATAAATCCATGCGCTTCCCGCTTTTAAGCTGCGTCCCTGCCCTTTTTTCAATCTTACAATAGCCATTTTGTTTTTCTCCTTTCATAGCCCAAAATAAATTTGATAGCGAATCAGTAAAAACAGGACTGTCGCTTTGCTCGATGCGGCAGCCCTGTCCGATACCATTCATTTATCAAATCTATTTTAATCTAACGCTTCAATAGCTGCCAAAAGCTGGTTATCTTCACTCTTTTCCACTACAGCCTGAGTTCTCAACTCCTCATTTAATTCTATCTCCACATCCGGCTCAAGCCCTACTCCATGAAGGTCAAATCCGCTTGGAGTGTAATAATGAGAAGTAGTCAGCTTAATGGCAGTCCCATCTCCTAAAGGAATCAGATTTTGCACAATTCCTTTTCCAAAGGTTTGCGTGCCTACCACAATTCCAGCTTCATAATCTTGAATCGCTCCTGTAAATACTTCTGAAGCACTGGCAGAGTTTCCGTTCACAAGAACAGCTAAAGGAACCTCTATTTCATGGTCATCCTCTTTTGGAAAACTGCTGTTGTGATATCCATAATCGCTCTCAAATTGAATCCTTCCATCTTCACAGAAATAGCGGTCTCCTTTGCCATCTCGATCTGCTGTATATACCAACATTCCATCCAGTTTATCTTCTGGAAGCACATAAGCCAACATCTCTACAACTCCATCCAGCACTCCTCCTGGATTATCCCTCAAATCAATAACTAGCTTCTCCATACCTTGGCTTTCTAAGTCATCTACTGCTGCCCTAAACTGCTGACTGGTTACATCGTCAAACTGCATGACATAGATATATCCTATCTGATTCTCCAGCATCTCATGCTCCACAGTAGGCACCTCAATCTGGCGACGTTCAATATTTAATTCTACCTCTTCATTCGCATCGCCTCGAAGAACGACAATTTTAACCTTGCTGCCTTCTTCTCCACGTATATGATTGCTGACCAGCAAATCTAAATCCATTCCTGTCACCGCCTGGTTAGCCACTTTATAGATAATATCACCTGGAAGCATCCCAGCATCAAACGATGGAGAGTTTCCAAATACTTTGACTACTGTGACAATACCTGTTGAACGGTTCTGAGAAACCATAGCACCAATTCCACAGTACTCTCCAGAGGTGTCCTCTAACATAGACTGATAGTCCTCTTCATTATAATATACAGAATAAGGGTCACCCAACCCATACATTAACCCTGTATAGATACCATCTTCCACTGCCTCTGGGTCTTTTTCAAACAGATAATACTGTTGAATAATCTCTTGAATATAGTCCATTTTTGTACTAATTCTATCGAGGTCCAATTCTCCCTCTGCCAATGTCTGAGGGTTTTCCTCATCTACCACTTGAGCCTGCCTTGGGTCATCCATTACTGCTTTCCCAATCAGAAAGATGCCTGCAGAGATTCCCACAATCACCAGCCCTATAAACGCCATCACCAGCGTTCCAACTAGGAACCCTTTCCAAAATTTATTCTTACTTTCCATAATTAACTCCTCTCACAATGCAGCTGCTCAAGGGAAACTCTTTGCAAAGCGTAACTCCCAGATACAAACTTTCACTAATCATATCTATTACTTTTATCACACAAATATAGTCATATAAACTTAATATTCCCAATGGCTACCATATTATACCTTTAGGATATCTCTGTTTCGTACATTATCCCTAACCTCTCTCCAGCACAACAGGTTAAGTTAATTCTATCTTCTCATCTATACCTTCAGATGCTTTCTTATGGTAAAGAAACTTGCAAAGAATCCTATCCCCAATCCTAACAGTACTGCTGCAACCGCCATATACGGAAATATATAGCTGAGGGGAAGAAAATCAAAGATTCGGGATAAAATCTGAAACTTAGTTGTCAAATAGCTAACTGCTCGCAAATATAGATAATACATACATACCAAGGGGATTGCTGCCCCCATAAGTCCAATCACAATTCCTTCCACTACAAATGGCGCCCGAATCATATAGTTAGTCGCACCAATATAACGCATAATCTCATTTTCATTTTTTCGGAATGATGCTGCAACATTGATAGTATTACTGATTAGGAATACAGAAACAGCCAAAAGTACACCAATGATTACTATGAACAAAATACCCACAATCGCATTGAAGCTTGTAAGCCCTGCAGCTGCACTGTTGGAGTAATTGACATCCCTCACTCCATCTAATTGTTGCAGCTGTGCGACTACCTGCTCTTGGGTAGAAATATCATGGAGAAAAATATGGTAGGATGCAGAACCTGCCAATGGATTATCATCAGCAAACCCTTCTGCCAATTCTTCATGGCCATAAAAATAATCCTGTTTCATTGATTCCCAGGCTTCCTCAGCCGATGTAAATTCCATACCACTGACTTCCTGCCATTGCCTTATCTCTGCTCCAATCTGTTTAATCTCTGCCTCCTTTAGTTCATCATCAAAAAATACAGTGATTCCAATGGTTCCCTCCACATTTCTCACCACATGTTGAATATTAATCATAATACTAAAGAATAAACAAAATAAAAAAATACATGCAGAAATTGTTGCCACAGATGCCAGAGAAAACCAGACATTTCTGCATATATTCTTTATTCCCTCTTTTAAGCAATAAATACCTGTACTAATTCTCATGAATGAATCCGCCCTTTTGATCCTGTACAACGCTGCCGCGCTGCATGGTAATCACCCTTTTCTGCATTAGATTGACAATCTCATTACTATGAGTTACTACAACCACTGTAGTTCCCATCTGATTAATTTCGTCCAACAACTTCATAATCTCAATGGCATTTTCATGGTCTAAGTTTCCTGTAGGCTCATCAGCCAGAAGCACCTCTGGACGGTTAATCAATGCTCTGGCAATCGCAACTCTTTGCTGTTCTCCACCAGATAACTGCTGTGGAAAAAATTTATATTTTGCAGACAGTCCCACCATTTGAAGCATACTGGGCACTCTCTCTTTAATTTTTCTTGGGGATGCACCGATTACTCTCTGTGCAAAAGCCACATTTTCATAAACATTCCTATCCTTTAATAGACGGAAATCCTGAAATACTACTCCAAGTCTTCTGCGGTACTTAGGTATGTATCGTCTAGGCATTTTCCCCAAGTTCATATCATTTACCACAATCTTGCCAGAGCTTGGTTCCACTTCTTTTAACAGCATTTTAAGCAGGGTGGATTTCCCCGCCCCGCTGCGTCCAATAATAAACACAAACTCTCCATCATCAATGGTAATATTGACATTTTTAAGAGCTTTGTTGCCTGTATCATAATTTTTGCATACATTCGTAATTTCTATCATTTCTAGTCTTTAGTCCCTTTGTCCTTTAAAAGTCTGAGTTCTCCATATATTTCATATATTTTACCACCATAAGTGCAATCTTAAAGGTAATGGCATCCTCAAAAATACGCAAATCTAACCCTGTACTCTTTTGCAGCTTATCCAGACGGTATACTAGAGTATTCCTGTGGATATACAACTGCCTAGAAGTTTCGGATACATTCAAACTATTTTCAAAAAATTTATTGATAGTTGCCAGAGTTTCATCGTCAAATTCATCTGGAGACTTTCCGTCAAAAATTTCTCGAATAAACATTTTGCACAGAGGAATTGGGAGCTGATAGATAAGTCGTCCTATGCCCAGTCTACTGTATGCAATTACATTTTTATCACTGTAGAAAATCTTTCCTACATCTAGAGCCATCTTAGCTTCTTTATAGGAGCGTGATACTTCTTTAATTTCTCCTACAACTGTACCAAAAGATACATGAACTTTGGTCATAGCTTCTGTATTCAGCATATCCAGAACCATATTAGCTGTCTTTTCTAAATCATCATAAGTCTCGCCTGGTTTTACTTCCTTCACAATGATAATATTCTTCTCATCTACTGCAGTGATAAAATCTTTGGTCTTGCCAGCAAACAAGCTTCTGACTGTCTCCAAAGCATTCACATCTTTTTCATGTTTTGTCTCAATAATATAGACCACTCGCTTCACGCTAGTTTCAATATGAAGCTTCTTAGCACGATTATAAATATCCACCAAAAGCAGATTATCTAACAGCAAGTTTTTGATAAAATTATCCTTGTCAAATCGCTCTTTATAAGCCACCAATAAATTCTGTATCTGAAAAGCAGCTAATTTGCCCACCATATATGCATCATCACTGCCGCCTTTAGCCAGTAAAATGTATTCTAACTGATGCTCATCAAACACTTTAAAGAATTGATATCCTTGAATCACCTGGCTGTCAGCCGGAGAATCTACAAAAGCAAGGATAGAATTCTCATATTCTTCTGCATCTGGAAATGTAGTTGCCAAAACCTTACCCTCTGTGTCACAGACACAGAGATCTATTCTTGTAATGCCTTTCAGGCCCTCAATAGTTGTCTGAAGTATCTGATTCGA
This sequence comes from Hungatella sp. UBA3402, assembly GCA_002358555.1. Taxonomy (GTDB): domain Bacteria; phylum Bacillota; class Clostridia; order Lachnospirales; family Lachnospiraceae; genus UBA3402. The sequence continues at coordinate 29,110 of DEPC01000078.1, forward strand.
TATCATAGCACACTCTCCTTTATGCAAACTTGGCTGTAACTATCCATACTAATTACATTGCCCTTATTCTATATTAAAGCAAAAGGAAAAAAAAAGCAAGCAAGTATCAATACTTGCCTGCGTTTTTTACTAAATTTAATAAAAGTTTAACTATCGCCTAGTTTACAATAATCTGCTCAGTATCTTTATTAAATACATGAATCTTGGTTAAGTCAAATGCCAATCTTACCGTATCGCCAACTCTTGCAGCAGTACGAGGATTTACTCTTGCTGTGAAGTTAGACTCCTCAACATCAAAGTATAAGAATACCTCAGCACCCAAAAGCTCATATACACGTACCGTTGCCTCTATGATGCTCTTTGGATAAGCATCCAACCATGCCTGGTCATCATGAAGGTCTTCTGGACGGATACCAAGAGTAACAATCTTTCCAATATAATTCTCTGACTCCAGAACTCTACCTTTCTCTGCTGGAAGAGCGATTGTATGGTTGCCGAATGTTAAGGTAACATCTGCACCCTGTTTGCCAACTTTCGCATCAACCATATTCATCTGAGGAGCTCCGATAAATCCAGCAACGAACTTGTTACATGGTTTGTCATACAGATTCTGAGGAGAGTCAACCTGCTGAACTACGCCATCTTTCATAACTACAATCCTAGTACCAAGAGTCATAGCCTCAGTCTGGTCATGAGTTACATAGATGATAGTTGCCTGTAATCTCTGATGCAGCTTGGAAATCTCAATACGCATCTGCCCTCTCAGCTTTGCATCCAAGTTGGATAGTGGCTCATCCATCAGGAACACCTTAGGATTACGCACAATCGCACGGCCCATAGCAACACGCTGTCTCTGACCACCAGATAAAGCCTTTGGCTTACGCTCTAAGAGATGTTCAAGGTCAAGGATTCTTGCAGCTTCATGAACCAGCTTGTCAATCTCTTCCTTAGGAGTCTTTCTCAATTTTAATCCAAATGCCATATTATCATATACAGACATATGAGGATACAGAGCATAGTTCTGGAATACCATGGCAATATCTCTGTCTTTTGGTTCCACATCATTAACCAATTTGCCATCAATGTACAGTTCACCAGAAGAAATGTCCTCTAAACCTGCAACCATACGGAGAGTTGTAGACTTACCGCAACCAGATGGTCCTACAAAGATGATAAACTCCTTATCAGCAATCTCCAAATTGAAATCTTTTACTGCTACAAATCCATTGGGATATGATTTTGTTACGTTCTTTAATGACAAACTAGCCATTTTCCATTCCTCCTGTTAACTATAAATGTACTATGGGGAAAGTCCCTATCCATTGTTAATCATATCATACACGAAAAATACATTCAATACCATATCGTAAATTACCAAAATCCATTGATTTATTTGGCTAATCTGCATATTGATTTTCTGGAATGTCCAAAAACTAAAAACTTTGCACAGTTTTTTATGCCTTTTATGTTAATATTCGATAAAACCTTCTCCAAATACTTCTCGTACATCAGTCACAATCAAAAAGGCTTTCTTGTCAAATTCTTCCACAATTTCCCTTAATTTTACAATTTCCTTTTTCGATACCACACAAAATAGCATCTTCTTTCCCTCTCCAGAATACATTCCCACTGCATCCAAGGCTGTCACACCTCTCTCCATTCTTGTCATAATAGCTTGAGCAATTTCCTGATAATAGTCAGAAATTACATACGCCTGTTTGGAAAATTTCAATCCTTCTAAAAGCCCATCCGAAACCTTCGCTGTGGCATAAATGGCAATCAGAGCATACAGCGCATAGCGAATTCCAAAAATAGCAGCTCCCAAAATCACTATCATTCCATCTAGTACCTGCATAATCTGGGCAATCGAATAATGGCGCATTTTTTTCTGCAAAAGTGCTGCCAGCATATCTGTTCCTCCAGTAGTGGCTTGAGAAAGAAACACGAATCCTGTCCCTGCTCCACAGACAATTCCTCCAAAAAGAGCTGTAAGTACCAGGTCATCTGTCAAAAATGCCTTCTCAGGAAGTACATACAAAGACACAGACAATGCTGCTGTTGCAAACAGAGTTCTTTTAATAAATTGCCATCCTTTCATCTTCCATGCTGCCAAAAATAGGGGGATATTGCATATTGTATTGGTAATCCACAATGGAATTCCAGATACATTTTTCATGATAATGGCAATACCTGACACACCTCCTGTCACTAAATTGATGGGCGTGTATAAATTCTTGATGGCAAATCCCATAACAAATGCACCTATTAGAATTAAAAGATAATCGGTATAAACAGAATGTTTTTTCATTGTCTGCTTTCCTTTCTGTAAGCTGTTATCTGCTTTTCCTATGATATTTTGGGGCATGCAGATGGCAGGAAGAATGTTTTAAATATGCTGTAACACTAGTTTATAGGATAAAAGGGGCTGTTGCAAAATGATAGATTATCTATAATATATTGTATCAATATCGTTGATATTATCACCATATATTGTAGAAATACTATATTTTGCAACAGCCC
>DEPC01000073.1 GCA_002358555.1 Hungatella sp. UBA3402
ATTAAGGTGCGCTATATGCACCATGATATCGATACCATTGAGCGCATGGAAATTATTCGCGATTTGCGATTGGGTGTATTTGATGTATTGGTGGGAATCGACCTTTTAAGAGAGGGCTTAGATTTGCCAGAGGTTTCCTTAGTTTGTATTCTTGATGCAGATAAAGAAGGATTTCTGCGTTCCGAGACTTCTCTTATTCAGACTGTGGGACGAGCTGCCCGCAATGCGCAAGGACATGTAATTATGTATGCAGATGTGGTGACAGATTCTATGAAAAGAGCGATTGGTGAGACAGAACGTCGCCGCAAAATTCAGCAGAAATATAATGAGGAGCATGGAATTACCCCTACCACTATTAAAAAAGCTGTTCGTGATTTAATTGCAATTTCAAAGGCAGCAGAACAGGATTCCAAAGACCAGGAGAAAGATATCGAATCTATGGATTCCCAGGAATTGAATAAATTGATGAAGGAATTGCAGAAAAAGATGCATAAGGCAGCTGCAGAACTGAATTTTGAAGAAGCAGCAGTTTTAAGAGACCGTATGATGGAAGTGAAGAAGATGCTCTTAGATATGGAATAATCATCTGTGCATCGAAGCACAAATGTTCTTATTGACAATTATTATCATAAATAGTATGCTCATGTATGGAGTTACCTATTTCTAACTCCATACAAAATTCCGAAGTATATTAGCTTTTGCAAAAATATTCAATAACTGTTATGGAATAAAATATGTTTATACACAAATACATAGATATCAGTTAATCTAATGGATGTGAAGAAACAGATGATAACTCCAATTACGAATATTGAGAGGAATTGCAGGAATGTAATGTCATTAACTTTGGAAAGAACATCAAATTAAACAATTTTGACATTTGAGATTGTAACAATTTGACAGTAAAGGGAGCATATGATTATGAAATTAAATGAAGGGATTATAGGAGGGACTTATAAAGTTATCGGGGTTGCGGTGGAAGAGAAAATCACTAGACGGCTGGAAGCCTTGGGAGTCAATGAACAGACAAATGTCACTATACTGAATAAAAAAGGAAGTGGAAGTCTGATTATCAAGGTACGAGGAACCAGGCTGGCTCTTGGAAAGCAGATTTCTGAGGGAATTTCTGTGAAGGAGGCACAATAACATGACACAGAAAAATCTAGACTGGCAAGATATGAAAAAAGATAATCGTCCTATTACAGTAGGGTTTGTAGGAAATCCTAACTGTGGGAAAACCACATTGTTTAATGCATTTACAGGAGCAAAGCTAAAGGTAGCTAACTGGCCTGGAGTTACTGTGGAACGGGTAGAAGGAGAAACCAGTTATGAGGGACGACCAATTCGAGTTATCGACACCCCAGGTATCTATAGTCTGACATCATACACAATAGAGGAGATTGTCACCAGAAAATGTCTAGAAGATGAAGAAGTTGATGTGATTATCAATGTAGTGGATGCTTCTTCTCTGGAACGAAACTTATATTTAACATTGCAACTTTTGGAATTAAAAAAACCAGTAATCTTAGCACTTAATATGATGGATATTGTGGAAGAACGGGGAATGGAGATTGACCTTCACCGCCTTCCAGAGATGTTGGGGCATATTCCTGTGGTTCCAGTTTCTGCACGCAAACGTAGTGGTTTAGATGTGCTGATGCATGCAGTGGTTCATCACTATGAGGAAGGACCACAAGGAATAGTTGTTCACTATACTCCTCAGTTGGAAGAAAAAATCAAACAGGTAGAAGCAGCATTGAAAAATCAATATAGGGCAATGGATAACTTGCGATGGCATGCAGTTAAAATGCTGGAAAATGATGATGAGGTCATGAAAGACCATCCAATAAATTTGTCTCAAATTGTAAATCGTTCCTATGAAAAAGAGATTATCAATCAAAAATATGATTACATAGAGGAAATGATTCATGAATGTCTGTTTCATAAAGAGAAGCAGGCAGCTATGACAGATGAAATAGACCGATTGCTCACTCATCCATTCTGGGGGATTCCTATTTTCTTAGGAATTATGGCATTTGTATTCTTTCTTACCTTTACAGTGGGAGATTTCTTAAAGGGATATTTTGAATCTGGATTGGATTATTTTTCTCAAAACTTACTGGCAGGTCTTGAAGCTATGGAAACCTCTCAATGGCTGATATCTCTAGTTGTGGACGGAATTGTAGCAGGAGTAGGAGGAATTTTGACATTTCTTCCCAATATCTTTATCCTGTTTTTGGCATTGGCCTTTTTGGAAGACAGTGGATATATGGCAAGGGTTGCCTATGTTATGAATGAAACTATGAGTCGAGTGGGCCTTTCAGGAAAGGCGTTTTTGCCTATGCTTTTAGGATTTGGCTGTACAGTTCCTGCTGTGATGGCAACCAGGGCATTAGCCACAGAGAGAGACCGGAGAAGAACAATTCTTATTACACCCTTTATGTCCTGTTCTGCCAGGCTGCCTATTTATGTCCTATTTGCTCAGATGTTTTTTGAAAAGCATGCTCTTTTGGTTGCGTATTCCTTGTATCTCATTGGTCTTTTAGTTGCTATTGGAATTGCTTATGTGGTTCATAAAAAGGCAGGAAATGAAGAAGGAGATGCCCTTTTGATTGAACTTCCAGAATACAAGACACCTAATGGCCGTACTGTTGCCATTTATGTATGGGAGAAAGTGAAGGATTATTTGACTAAGGCAGGAACTACCATTTTTGTAGCATCGATTATTCTGTGGTTTGTGCTCAATATGGGGCCAGAAGGCATTGTGGAAGATGTGTCCAACAGCTTTGCTGCTATGATTGGCCGCTTTTTAGTTCCAGTATTAAAACCAGCAGGATTGGGGAGCTGGCAGATTGCAGTTGCACTGATTTCTGGATTGTCTGCCAAAGAAGTAGTGGTATCTAGCTTTTCTGTGCTCTATGGAATTAGCAATATTAATTCTGGCGCAGGTATGATGGAACTCTCCCGAATCCTTGCAGTAGATGGATTTCGTGCAGTCAACGGCTATGCTTTGATGATTTTCTGTCTGATGTATTCGCCCTGTGTGGCAGCAATCGGCACAATTAGGAGAGAAACAAGGTCAATTTCATGGACAACAGGCATGGTATTGTTTCAGATTGTGATGGCATGGGTTATGTCAGTAATAGTATATCAGGTCGGAAGTTTTTTATTTCCAATTTAGCAGGATACTTAATAAGAATAGATGGTTCATCTTTCCTAAAAGGAAGCTCTGAAAGTAGAAGAGAATTATCACAGAACTGTCAAGATAATACAGTTTCTATAGCTGCATTGGCAATGACAACAGAATCAAGGTTTCTCGAATATAGATATACTTGGTCAGAGAGTCGGTCCTCTACCGGAACCTCAGCACGATTGATATGAGAAACCATATCAGTCAATTCTTGAAATGATAAATTAGCTTCATAAGGAAGCAGCAAGACTTCGTGGATACTGGAGGGAAGAATTACAAGGTCTGCCTCTGCCATATCCGCGAAGTTTTTTAATTGATTAGGATAAAGAATAGTACAAGCTCCACAGATACCTACAGAATTGGTTTGGACATACAGAGGAGAAATTGTTCGGGCAGATAACAAGTCGTCAAGAAATTCTTCCCGATATTCATTGCCTAAATGTTCTTTAGCAATTGATCTCATTACTTCCTCCATACTGTTGAGCTCAACAGGTAGCAGCTTTGGAGTATTGATTGACGCAAGATTATAAAGTTCTTGTGGGCTAGTATCCCAAAGCTTTAAATGCTCATTATGTATAAGAGATGTCATCTGACCATTTTCATTTTTTTCCAGATACAGATAGAATATAATAGATAAGTCTAAATAAGGGATGGAGGGCAAGTCTTTTAAGAGTTCTTCATTAGAAGCAGTGTGAATCAGTTTATAGACCACTTTTTCTTTTAATAGGGAAAAATCATTGAGGATGGAAAAATCCAGACTGGTGACAGATGAATTCTCCTGATAGATATCAAGAATCTCTTGGATGATAGAGTTAAGAGAAATGCCGTCCTGATAGCGTTCATAATAGCTGTTTAGATAAATTGTGGGCGAGAGATTGTCTTCTTTCCGTATAATACAAAGGCCATCCAAGATAGTGCCATTATTCTTGGGAACTTTCTGGAGTACCAGCCGATAATCCTCTCCTAGCTGTGACTGTAGAGCATCAGTTATTTTTTTCTGAAATATTTTGTATACCAAATAGGGATACCTCCTTTGTTGATTTATGCAGAATTGCATATAAATACACACCACAGATAATTTTTTATGTGGGGTATGGGCTGAATCTTTAGCCTTGAAACAGAGAATACCGGAAATCGGTGCCTTAATTATAGCGGAAAGAGGTATATTTGACAAGCAGAAAATATATACAAAACAATAGAATAAAATTAGTAGAAATGACGAAAATCCTATTAAGCGAAAGCATCATGGGCAGTTTGTAAAGATAGATAATATGGTTAATTATAAATAAAATACTTGATTATCTGCAAGAAATACAATAAAAGCAGGACGTAAGCAAATGAAAGTAGGACGACAAATGCAAAATGGGGCAGCACCATCTATTCCAAATAGCAGGAGAGGGGAAAAGGAAATATATAGAACGCACACAATTCAATAAGAAGTAAGAGAAAACAACAAAAATGCATGAGATTTATTTCAAGATTGACAAAAAAAGAGCCTCTATTTCTCAATAAATGCTCCTTTAGTAGCGGAAGGGAGATTTGAACTTTCGACACTACAGGTATGAAGCGGTTACGCCGTAATTATGAAAGCGTCCATTTTACCTATATAAAACCCCGTTTTCCCATATATGCTATTTTTTATTTGGAAGAGGACAGCTTGAAACTGCAAGCAGAAGTAATGGGAATTGAAGCAACAGCATCTCATTTTGAAGCAGAATTTTATGATCTGAAGCAGAACTTTCTAAGGTTACATTTTCTTTTAGTCAATTCTGATAAACTTTCTCTTTCCAATTTCAACAAAATCCGCTATAATAAGAGGGCCAGAGGCAGACAAGTGAGCACTCCTTATTTGGAAGATGCACACCTTTGGGACAGGCTTAATAAACTTAGGCTTGTGCCACAGGTGTGTAAACACCAGAGAAAGGAGGATGAGGTCATGATTTTCCTTGAAATCCTTGGCCGTATCGTGAGTATCTTGGTAGGCATTGCTACATTAGCCGAAAAGTGTAAAGCTTACATACAACACCAAAAAGGACGGACAGAAAAAGACCCATCAGTAAGCTTGCCGGCGTCTGATGGGTCGAAAGACGATTGCATAAGCAATCGTTAATCGTCCAGGGGGGCAGCAACACCGCCACCCTTTTTACAACTTCATCTTAGCACGATAAAAAACCAAAGTCAAGGAAAAGTTAAACCGCATTTTCAGTATTTTCTAACATGGTTCCCAACTGCTCAACATAAGAAAGTAACCGTTTAAGATACTGCTCATTGACTTTAATAAGAATCCCTTTCTTTAATCTCTTTCATGCACTTCACAACAAACACGGAACACAAGCAGTAAACCGCTATTATAACAACTGCTCCCATATCTTTTATGACCTCATACATAAAATTTTTTCCTCCTTTCTACTTTAATGAGGTGCCATTGTAACGCTATGAAGTAAAAAAGAAAAGAGTGATACTAACCAGAAATCCTCCCTCCTGATTAGGAAGATTCGTCATATCTTAAAAACCCCTTTAAACCCATTTCCCCCTCAATCCAATTCCCCACCCAATCCAATAAAACCCTTTTAAACCCCCTTGAAATCGTTCTGGCCCCAATTCCGTCTAATCCGACAATCTGCCCATAAATCCATTCAGGCTGTAATGGTTTCCAATAAACCACAAACAGACAATAGTACTTTATAAAAATCCCCTATGTATCCCTCTTAAAATGAAAGCAGGCTGACAGATGCAGAGAAAAGATAGAAAAGCTCAATCCAATAAAAAACAAAAAGGGGGTAGAAGAAGATGTATATAGAACACACACAATTTAATAAGAAGTAAGAGAAAACACCAGAAAAACACTAAATAAAATCGAAACAGCACACAAAAAAACATCCGCCAACCAGCAGATGTTCCTTTTTTAGTAGCGGAAGGGAGATTTGAACTCTCGACACTACGGGTATGAACCGTATGCTCTAGCCAACTGAGCTATTCCGCCATAGATTTCGGTATATGGGGCCTATAGGGCTCGAACCTATGACCCTCTGCTTGTAAGGCAGATGCTCTCCCAGCTGAGCTAAGACCCCTTTATTCAATTATGACACTATATACCTTTCGGCAAAACGACCCGGATGGGGTTCGAACCCACGACCTCCGCCGTGACAGGGCGGCGCTCTAACCAGCTGAGCCACCAGGCCA
>DEPC01000238.1 GCA_002358555.1 Hungatella sp. UBA3402
ATCAAGCAGATACACTATCTTGTATTGGCGGATAAACGAGAGGATCGAGGTGTTTACAGAAGAATTCCTGTCAGAATTATGGGTGCGAAGCATGAACCAGTACAACCATATCTAGCTTCGTCTTGCCTCCACTACCTTCATTCCAAACTTTTTGCTCACCAGCCATCGAATTTCCGGCCATAAGACTGTCACATAATCCAATATATGATAAGCTAACATATACAACTCTTTTCCCTTTTCTTTCGGGGTTTTCGCCCAAGGAGTCTTATCCAGATAAAATTCATAAGCCTTACGATAATGGTTAAGATTCCCTGCAATCCATGGTCTTTCATCTCCCATATAGTGAATAATAGCTGGATGCTTTTTGGCTTCCACAAACATGTTCTCAGTTACTGCCTGGTAAGAGGGACTTCTGCGGATAAAATCTCCATAAGAAAAATATCGGTAATTGGTAAAAAAATTATATCGAGGCGGCAGGGATAATATCTCCCCTTTTAAAGCTCCATTAAGTACATCTTGGTCGCTGGCAAATAATTTTCCCCCCTTTTCTTCCCAAAAATCGAGAAGCCGTTTCTGAGCATTTGATGCTCTCCACTGTCTTAGATCCACCAAAAGAACACCCGAATTAAAATAGGGGTCTTTTTCTTGCAGCCCAATGGACTCCTTTACTGCCTCATAAATAGTAGGCTCCATTACTGCCCCCATCAGTTTCCCATCAAGCTCCATATCCCACAATTTTTTTAATGACTGGGCTACTATGGTATCACAGTCCAAATACAGCACTCGTTCTATTTCCTGGGGAAGAATTTCTCCCATAAATAGCCGACTCATAATACTGATATCATACCCTCCAGTATCCACTTCAAAATAGAATCGTTCTTTTAAGTCTCCCATTTCTGTAATTACCAGCTTGCGCCCATATTGTTTGGCAATCTGATTAAGATTTCTGATGCTATCCTCTGAAAGCCCTAGAGACATCACATACACAGTAATGAATCGACATTCCCGATTCCTGTCAAACAGAGAGCACATAGAAGCTCCTAAATGCCTGGCATAAGAATCATTTGCTGCATAAACAATATTCATGGAACAGCCTCCTAATTATAAACTATCAAAAATGACTGTGTATTTACCATATATTTTTGTTTGCAATCACAATCATTACATTTTTATTTTCAGTTGCTATTATACCTGATTCTACTATAAAAGTAAACTTGTATGAGTTTCTAAAAACCATTGAAATCTATCTCTAAAGCCTATATAATAACCATGGACTAAAAAATTGGAATATTAACTACAAAAGGAGGTCTTTCTAATGAGTAACCACATCACTCCAGAACATTTGGAGCAATATACGAAAGCTTTTAATTCTGACCGTTCAAGCCGTGTAGCCTGCGATGCAGTTACCTCCAATGGTCTGCTGAAAAGTTGTAAAAATCCTGCTGCTGTCAGAAAAAACCATCACGAATTTTCTTTGACTTTAAAACAGGGTTCCATAACCAATCAAAAACAAAGCGGCCGCTGCTGGCTCTTTGCTGCAACCAATGTCATGCGTTTCCGTATTATCGAAAAATATCATCTGGAAAATTTTGAACTATCTCAGAGTTACTTATTATTTTGGGATAAATTAGAGAAATCTAACTGGTTTTTAGAAAATATTTTGGACACTCTGGAAGAACCTGTAGGCAGCCGCATCCTCTGCCATCTTTTGACTGACCCTCTTGGCGACGGCGGCCAATGGGATATGATGGCCAATATCGTAGCCAAATACGGTGTTGTTCCTAAGTACAGTATGCCAGAATCTGCAGTATCCAGCAGTACCAGAGAAATGAATCGGGTCATGACTGAACTTTTAAGAAATGATGCCTGCATTCTGCGTCAGTCTGCGAAAGATGGTAGTAGCAGACAAGATTTAGAGGAAAAGAAGGCTCAGATGCTGGAAGAAATCTATCGTATGCTTTGTATCTGCCTGGGAGAACCACCCAAAACTGTAGATATGCAGGCAAGAGACAAGGATAATAACTTTATTCAAGAAACTGGTCTGACTCCTATAGAATTCTTCAAAAAATATGTGGATATCAATTTGAACGACTACATAAGCCTCATCAATGCTCCCACAGAAGATAAACCTTATTATCACAAGTATACTGTAAATATGTTGGGAAATGTCAGAGAAGGAAATCCTGTATGCTATCTAAATCTTCCTATAGAAGAACTAAAGGCCGCTGCCATTGCTCAGTTAAAAGATGGAGAGCCTGTATGGTTTGGATGTGATATGGGACCTTATATCAATCGAGAGACTGGTATTATGGACCTAGACATTTATGATTTTCAAGATGTTCTTCAGATAGACTTCCCTATGACCAAAGCACAGAGGCTGGATTATGGTCAAAGCCTGATGACCCATGCCATGGTATTTCAGGGTGTAAATCTGACGGAGAATGGTACTCCCACCCGCTGGAGAGTAGAAAATAGCTGGGGAGAAGATTCTGGCAAAAAAGGCTATTATATTATGAGTGATGAATGGTTTACCGAATATATGTATCAAGTAGTTGTAAATAAGAAATATTTGACGAAAGAACAACTTCAGATTTTGGACACAGAAACAATTATGCTGAATCCATGGGACCCTATGGGCTCTTTAGCCTAAATTTCATTTGCTCTCTGTCATACTAGGCCATATTTAAAAATCAGTTTTCAGCATATTGACGATTATTATGAAATTTTTAAACAAATTCTAGTAAAATATTGACAAACTGTAACTTTAGACTTACAATATATCTTAACTATATGAAACCTCTACAGTAAAAATAGTATAAAATCCCTCGTATCAAAGTTACAAATGATTTGTCATACTTACATGAGAACCCATATACTGGAAACAGTTTCCATAAGACAACTAATGAAAAATTTAGAAGAGGGGACAGAAAAACGTGTTTCAGAATCTTCTGCTTACAATGTCGTTATCTGGTAGTACTATTATGATACTTTACCTACTATCTTACCCCATCTCAAAAAGATTTTTTCCTTTGGCATGGAGGTATCAGATATTAAAAGTAGCAGTTATTTTCTATCTGATTCCCTTTTCAGAATGTAAGTATTATGTGGCAGGTATACTAAAACATCTCGTTCCAGACCTGTGGAAGAAAATTTATAGTACACCAGATTTTAGAGCAGAATATAGTATTATCGTTTATGGAGAAACGCTGCTGTTTTCGTCAAACTTATATAAAGTTATTTCCATTCTCATAATCTGTGGTTGTATAGCAATTATCATTTTCTCAAAGTCAATCATTCAAAATCGCAGAGAGAAGGATATGTACTTAACTGGTTCTGGCAAACCTATTAACCAAGACCTTGAGGAAATTTTCTCAGAAATAAAAAGAGAGTTAAACATTAAACAGCATGTAAGACTTATCTGTTCTGAATATTGTCTATCTCCCATGACATGTGGTATCCTTTTTCCTATTGTATGGTTTCCTATCTATAAAGAAGATGTAGACAAAGCATCATATCAATATATGATAAGACATGAATTGATGCATATTAAACACCATGATATCTTGATAAAATATCTAAGTCTACTGGTAATAGCGCTTCATTGGTTTAATCCATTAAGTTTTCTGCTGTATTATGAAATTTCTTGCATAGGAGAAATGTGTTGTGATAGTAATGTTTTAGAAGGACAAGCTGAAGATGCTTGCAAAGAGTACGGCGAACTTCTCCTGCAAATCGCCACCAGAAAAACAACAAGTGACAGAAAATCCCTTTTCATGAACATGGCAAGCACTAAAAATAGCAAAATAATCCAAAGGAGAATTAGAGAAATGACCACCAAGAAAAGAAATAAAACTATTTTATCCATTGCTTCTACAATCGTTATCTGTATGGCAGGAGCAATAACATCATTTGCTTATGAAGCGCCAAGAACTTTAACTGTAAACAGTCTAAGTGACTTTTCATTGAATAGTGAGTTTTTGGAAGAAACGGAAACTTCAAATAAAACCCTTTCAGACAAATATTTTATTGACATTACAGGAATCATATCCGAAATAAAGGAACCAAGTTCTTCTGAGAAAGCACTATGTAGACACGATTATAGTATTAATGGAACCTATAGAAAACATGAGAATAATGCTAATGGTGGCTGTACAGTAACAGATTATGATGCAGTAAAATGTTCTCTATGTGGTTCAGTAGTAGTCGGTGATTTAGTTTCTGTCACAACTTATGTAAAATGTCCACATTAATAATGCAAAGGGGATAATGCATGAAAAAAAATTATGGTTTAACAAATACAGAAATGCAGATTATGGAACTGTTATGGCAGGCAGAGAGCCCGATGACATTCAGAGAAATTATGGCTGTTGCAGCGAATGTCTGGAACAAAGGCTGGAAAGCCCAGACTTTAAACACATATCTGACTAGTTTACAGCGAATAGGGATGATTGAAGCTAAAAAAAGTTCCACCCCATATAATGCATATTATGCCACATGCACAAAAGAGCAACATATTCATAACTGGACAAAAAAGATGGTGGCAGACTGCTATGGAAATTCTATTAGCCGCTTGATGTGTGCTTTTATCGGAGATGGGGAACTGTCTGAAGAAGAGGCAGATGAATTGAGAAAGCTTCTTTAACTTAACCACAATACAACGAAAAATCAAGGTATCCACAAATCAACTGCAAAAGATAGAATCCATTTTTTAGTCTATAGGGATATAAGGATTTATTTGAAAAGGTCGATTGTACTGAGCACTAAAAAATTCTCAGTACAACCGACCCTTTTATAACCTGTTATTATAACAAACCAAATAAAACCCAGAAAAATCTGCAGGAGCCGCAGACCAAATGGAAATGAGCTCCTCAGCGTTACTCTTGGTTACTTCTAGCTATTTCTACCTCCCCCAAAATATTCTCTTTACCTCCCCAATCATTTTTAATCAACGATTCTGCTATGTATCCCCTTTTTATCCCACTCTTAAAACAAATGCCTCATAGGGCTTAAGCACCATCTTCTCACTGTCATATGAGTTCTCATAATTGGCTATCAAACATTGTGCTCCCTGGAATTCCTTTGGAATTTCAAATTCCACCTCTTTATCTGTAAAACTGCAAACCACCAGCAATTTTTCTCCTTCATATTCCCTAATATATACAAATAATTCTTCACTATCCTCCAAAAGAAGCTGATAACTTCCATAAACAATCACTGGATACTGTTTTCTCAATACAATCAATTTCTGATAATAATGGAAAACAGACTCAGGGTCCGCCATAGCCGCCCTTGCATTGATTTCCCTATAATTGGGATTTACTGGCATCCAAGGTGTTCCTGTACTAAAGCCTGCATTCTCTGTATCATCCCATTGAATCGGAGTTCTGGCATTGTCACGACTAACCGCTGTAATGCAGGGCCAGAATAATTCATGAGATACTCGGCCACTCTCACACCATTCCTCATAAGCATGGACACTTTCAATATCCTTAAAATCTGCCGGACTTTCAAATGGATAGTTGGTCATACCCAATTCTTCCCCTTGATAAATATAAGGAGTGCCATGCATCATATGAAGACAAGTAGCCAGCATCTTGGCAGATACCACGCGATATTCTGGACTATCATCTCCAAACCGAGATACTGCACGAGGCTGGTCATGATTATCCCAGAACAAACTGTTCCATGCCTTCCCAAAAAGCTCATTCTGCCATTTGGATAAGATTTTCTTTAAAGAGGTTAAGGGCATCCTTTGATTATTCCATTTACCATATTTTCCATGAACATCAACATGCTCAAACTGGAATACCATATTTAATTCCCCTGTATCGTTACCTGCATAAAGACATGCCTGCTCTGGAGTAACTCCTGCTGTCTCCCCAACAGTCATCAAATCATATCTGGATAAAACCTTTTCGTTCATCTCTTTTAAATATGTATGAACATTCGGCCCATGGATACAATAAGACGCATAGTCTCCATATAAGCCTTTTATTGGTCCGTCAGGCATCTCTTTTGTCTTGGAAATCATACTGATTACATCCATGCGGAAACCGTCAATCCCTTTTTCACACCACCAGGTCATCATACGGAAAACTTCCTCCCGCACCTTTGGGTTATCCCAGTTTAAATCTGGCTGTTTCTTAGAAAATAAATGAAGATAATACTGTCCTCTTCCTTCATCATACTGCCATGCAGAACCGCCAAAACAGGAACCCCAGTTATTAGGCTCTGAGCCATCTGGCTTTCCATCTCTCCAAATATAGTAATCACTATAAGGATTCTTCTCTGCTTTTCGACTTTCCACAAACCAATAATGCTCATCGGATGTGTGATTTACCACCAAATCCATAACAATCTTGAGCCCTCTTTTGTGAGCTTCACAAAGCAGCTCATCAAAGTCCTCCATGGTTCCAAATTCTTTCATAATAGCCTGATAGTCGCTAATATCATACCCATTATCATCATTTGGAGACTGATAGATAGGAGACATCCAAATCACATCAACTCCAAGCTCTTTTAAATAATCCAATTTGCTAGTGATTCCTTTTAAATCACCAACCCCATCTCCATTACTATCCATAAAGCTTCTAGGGTAAATCTGATAAACAACTGCTTCTTTCCACCATTGTGTATTCATAACAGGTATTCCTTTCCTTTTATATATTTCTTTTTTACCTCTTTCGATATCCTGTTTTAAAATCTACAAGACTTATCATATGTTCGATATCCCCTGCTAAAAATTTCTTTAAATTCTCTCCAGCAATCATAACAATTCTCTCAAAAGTTTCCTGTAAATGATATTGTCCTGAAATATGAGGGGTGATAACCATTCTAGGAGCATCCCAAAGAGGATGGTCTGATGGCAGGGGCTCTGGGTCTGTCACATCTACCCCACATCCTCCTAACCAGCCTTCTTTCAGTACCTTGCACAAAGCCTCAGTATCAATCGCATTACCTCTTCCCACATTGATAAGATAGGCTCCTGGCTTCATAAGACGCAATCGTCTTTCATCTATGATATGATGAGTGCTTGGGCTGTTAGGCAGAGAAAGGGCAACAAAATCTGCTCTTGGAAGCAGTTGATCCAGACTTTCTGTCGTATAAAGTTCGTCTAAATATTCTGGTTTTTCCCCAGGGGTTCTGCGTACCCCAATCATATAGCTTCCAAGGGCTTTCATCCGCTTTGCATATTCTCCGCCAATATCTCCAAGTCCAACTATCAAAACAGTACTTCCCTGTACAGAAGTGACCCTTCCCATATCCTTCCATTGATGCTGGAGTTGATTATTATAATACTGATAAAATTTATTTTGCAGCAGAAAAGACATTCCCACCATATATTCCGAAATCGCCAGACCATATGCTCCCGTTGCGTTTGTTAAAATAGTTCCTGGTCTTAAAATTCCTGGCATACAATATGTGTCTGATCCAGCAAAATTTAATTGTATCCATTGTAGCCTTTTTGCATATTTTAACAGCCTTGGCTCCACATTTCCTATAATAATATCTGCTTGACTCAGTTTTTCTTCTGTCATAGCCAGAGAAGAAATATCTTCGTCAAATTTTTCACAATTTATATCTTTTTGGGATGTGCAAACCTTATCTGGTAATGTATAATAAAATCTGCATCCTGTCCCAATCTTCTCTAGATATTCTTTATGCCTTTGTTCTACAGGTATGGTTACTAATATATTTTTCATATTAAAATGATTCCTTTCCAAGAGTAATTCCATATCTGCCTGGTTTTTTAATCTCTGTTCTCAATTTCCGCCAACATATCAACTCGCCTTTGATGTCGTCCGCCCTCATATTCGGTATCTAGCCACGCATCGGTAATCATCTTAGCCATCTCAATACCAACAATCCTCGCACCAAATGCCAGTACATTAGAATTATTGTGTAACTTAGATAGCCGAGCTGTACATGGTTCACTGCATACACAGGCACGAACTCCCTTTACTTTATTCGCAGCTATGGATATTCCAACCCCAGTGCCACAAATAGCAATGCCAAGGTCTACTTCCTTTGAGGCCACAGCCCTTCCCACTTTTTCCCCATATTCTGGATAATCACAGCTTTCTGATGTATGGCATCCCATATCCAGAACTTCAATCCCTCTCTCCTCCAGATGTGCTTTAATAGCTAGCTTCATCTCCACCGCTGCATGGTCATTTCCAATTGCAATTTTCATAAAACTGTCTCCTTTTTATTTTCTTGTCTCATGCTCTTTTTAAAATTTCTCTTTTTATATGTTTAAACTCACTTTTGAATATCTTTAAACCATTAGCTTCAAACACAGTTCCCAGTGTTCCTTTTGGTCACAACAGCTTTCCAAAAAATTCCTGAACTCTGTCCAATCTAGAAGACATGCTTGTCAGTAATAAATCTGCTGTTGTAAATGCTACCATAGTTTCCAGAACCACCACTGCCCTTGGCACTATAATAGGGTCATGTCTTCCCTTTATCACAGTTTCTATCTCTTCGCCTTGGCGATTTATGGTATTTTGCGCTATAGAGATAGATGGAGTAGGTTTAAACCCTGCCCTCACTACAATCTGACTTCCATCGCTGATACCTCCTAAGATGCCTCCAGAATGATTCGTCAACTTTTCAATACTACCATCCAATCCTTTTATAAAGCTATCATTATTCACAGACCCAATACTTTTTGATGCCTGTAATCCGTCTCCTATCTCCACAGTTTTAACTGCACCTATGGACATAATAGCATGTGCCAGCCTAGCATCCAATTTCTCAAAAACTGGCTCTCCAATTCCCGATGGAAGTCCATCTATGGTACACTCTGCCACTCCGCCTGCAGAATCGCCTTGAGCCATAAGATTATCTAAATAATTTTCTGCCTGGATTGCTGCCTTGGCATCAGGCATACAGAGCCGATTTTGAAATCTCTCCTCTAAGTCAAAATTCTCCCTGCTGACCTCCACTTCTCCGATGGCCCTTGTGTATGCTGTCACTTGAATTCCTAAGTTTTCCAAAAGCTTTGCTGCCACAGCTCCTGCTGCCACACGGCCAATCGTTTCTCGGCCTGAAGAACGACCACCGCCTCGATAGTCCCTGAATCCATATTTCATGTCAAATGTATAATCTGCATGACCAGGACGATATATATTTTTGATATTATCATAATCATGGGAACGCTGGTCTGTGTTGTGTACTACTAGGGAAATAGGGGTTCCTGTAGTTTTTCCCTCAAATGTACCAGACAATATCTCTACAATATCCCCCTCTTGGCGCTTTGTAGTAAACTTGCTCTGTCCTGGCTTTCTGCGGTCCAAATATTTCTGGATATCGTCCTCACATAAAGTCAGCCCTGCTGGACAGCCATCAATTACAACACCAAGTCCTTTTCCATGAGATTCTCCCCAGGTTGTCATAGACAACAGCGTTCCCCAAGTAGAACCTGCCATATCAATTCCTCCTAATTCTATAGACTTTTGTTCCATTCATGGAAACTCAAATTTCTTACAACATACATCAAAAGAGAGATACTGATAGATTACTATCAAATATCCCTCTTTCCTCTGTATGCACCATTACCTTACTTTTACAATGGCACAACAGTTAGGCTCGTCTACCTTCATCGGTTTAGTATTCATCACCAAAAGCCCTTTCTCATAATCCACATTAAAAAATGTGATAGTTCCTGACTCATGGTTAAAGGATGCCAAGTGTTTGTCATCAGGGAATATTGCAATATCCTTGGGATAAGCGCCGCTGATAGGAAGACAGCATAACAGCTCCAAAAGCCCTGTCTGAGTATCTCTTTTAAAGATACTAACCGTATCATCTCCCGCATTGCTGCAGAATAAATACTTTTCATCAGAAGAGAAGCGGATAGCACAAGCTGCAGTAAGCTGACTTAAAGGTTTCTTGCCTGTGGTGGGAATCGTCTGTATCTTTTCAACCTTTGGAGAGCGTTTTCCTGTCTGATAAGTATAGACATCAATCACATTCTTCACCTCATACATCAGATAGATAAATTTTCCATCAGAGCTGAAGATAAAATGTCTAGGAGCAGATTCCAAATCACAAGGAATCGTATCTACCAATACCAACTGTTCCTCTGTGAATTTGTAAACCTTCACCTGGTCAACTCCCAAATCTGCTACCATGACAAATTTCCGGTCAGGTGTCAGACGAGTACAACTGATATGTGGGCGGAATGTTCTTTCTGCTACACTTCCTAACCCCTTATGATACACTCCTGCTGCAATACTGCCTATTGTCCCATCTGGGTTTAAATGCATAACCGTAGCCTTGCCATCGTGATATCCAGATACAAATAAATATTTCCCCTCTGGCTCTACAGAAAGCTGACATCCTCTCATACCTCGGATATTGGCTGTATTTAACCTTGTAATACTTCCATTTTCATGTATCCGGTAAGAAACCACTCCCTCATCTGCAATCGAATACAGGGTCTTTCCATCATACGATGCTACTAAGTAGGAAGAATTATCAATCTCCATCTCACAGCGTTTTTTAAATACTCCATGTTCTACATCTACATCATAAACCGTGATTCCTTTTGCATTGCCTGTGTAGGAGTAAGAACCTACATATGCCATGTATACACCCTTCATCTTACTGACCCTCCTAGAAATTCCTGAGTTTTTTAAGCTGCTTTTATAATATCACAGATTTCACAAAAAATCTATTGACAGCAGGATATTTTTCTGTATAATGGAATTTACGTGCTGTTTATAATTACTAAACTTTGAGCTTATATTTAGTATTAGTTAGTATTTGTAAACTTTTTGTTTTAGACTAGGGCGTGTCTGAAAGCTGTTTTCTGGCAAATGCAGGTCATAATTTGTGATAGATTTATACCAAATGAAAGAGGCATAGCGGGCTATATTGACTGAGTTTGGTACAGCAAATTAGGGCATACAGATGGCAGAAATAAGTTTTTAAATATCCCCTAGAAAGGGGCGCTGTCATGAATATCGGTTTAAAACTGAAAGAGCTTCGCATTCTTAAAGGGCTTACCCAGGAGGAATTGGCCGACCGAGCAGAACTATCGAAGGGGTTTATCTCCCAGTTAGAACGGAACTTAACCTCCCCTTCCATTGCCACTCTGCTTGATATCCTTCAATGCCTGGGAACAACCATTGGTGAATTTTTTAATGAATCACCAGAAGAACAAATTGTATTCGGCAAATCTGATTACTTTGAAAAATTGGACACCGAATTAAAAAATGAAATTAAATGGATTATCCCCAATGCTCAGAAAAATGTGATGGAACCTATCATGCTGACTTTGGAAGCTGAAGGCGAGACCTATCCAGATAATCCCCATGAGGGAGAGGAGTTTGGATATGTGCTTCAGGGAAGCATCGCCATTCACATCGGGAACAAAGTTTATCGTGCTAAAAAGGGGGAATCCTTTTATTTTGTGTCTGATAAGAAGCATTATCTTACCAGCAAATCTGGAGCTACTATTCTCTGGGTCAGTTCCCCACCCAGTTTTTAAAATTCTGCCCCAAATTTAGGCATGAAATCTTAGAAGAAGCTGCTGCAAACATACGATATCAATTTAAGTTTTAAGAATTCAGGAGGAAACGATATGAGCAGTCTCATTGATTTAATTGGCATCTCGAAAAGTTTTGACGGGACTCTGGTATTGGATGATTTAAATCTTTCTGTAAAAGAGAACACCTTTGTGACATTATTGGGCCCCAGTGGATGCGGGAAGACCACAACTCTGAGGATTATTGGTGGCTTTGAACATGCTGACACTGGAAAAGTTATTTTTGATGGACAAGATATCTCTAATCTGCCTCCTAACAAGCGGCAGCTAAACACAGTATTCCAAAAATACGCCTTATTCACTCATATGAATATTGCAGAAAATATTGCCTTTGGCCTTAAAATTAAAAATAAATCAAAAGCTTACATACAAGATAAAATTAAGTATGCTTTAAAGCTGGTAAATTTAGATGGCTATGAACATCGAAGTGTAGACTCTCTAAGTGGCGGCCAGCAGCAGCGGATTGCCATTGCCAGGGCTATTGTCAACGAACCAAGGGTTCTTCTGTTAGATGAACCTTTAGGAGCTTTAGACTTAAAACTACGTCAGGATATGCAGTATGAGCTGATTCGTCTAAAAAATGAACTTGGCATCACATTTATCTATGTAACACATGACCAAGAAGAGGCATTAACCATGTCTGATACGATTGTAGTCATGAATCAGGGCTATATCCAGCAGATGGGGACTCCAGAGCAGATTTACAATGAACCAGAAAATGCATTTGTGGCAGACTTTATTGGAGAAAGCAATATTGTCCATGGAACTATGATACGAGATGAACTGGTAGAAATTTTTGGAGCTAAGTTTGCCTGTGTAGATAAAGGCTTTGGAACCAATGCACCTGTAGATGTAGTAATTCGTCCTGAAGATATTGATTTAGTAAGTCCAGAGGAAGGAACCTTGCGAGCTGTCTGCACTCACTTAATCTTCAAGGGAGTTCATTATGAGATGGAAGTAACCACCCCTGACGGCTTTGAATGGCTGGTTCACAGCACAGATATGTGTCCTGTAGGAAAAGAGGTGGGCATTCATGTTGACCCCTTTGACATTCAGATTATGAATAAACCAGAATCCGAAGATGAGGAGGCTGTGGGAGTCAATGAGTAAAAAATTATTGTCAGGCCCTTATCTATTGTGGATGATTGGCTTCACGATTATCCCTTTGGTGCTAATTCTATACTATGGTCTTACAGACCGAACAGGTGCATTTACCTTGGCAAATGTAATATCCATCGCTACAGCAGAACATTCCAAGGCATTGTGGCTGTCTCTAGGACTTTCCTTTGCAAGCACAGTTATCTGTCTGGTGTTGGCTTATCCTTTGGCAATGATATTGAGAAAACGCAATATCGGAAAGGGTAGCTTTGTGGTGTTTATCTTTATCCTTCCTATGTGGATGAATTTCTTGCTGCGCACCCTAGCATGGCAGACTTTATTAGAACGAAATGGTGTTATCAATGGCATCCTTTCCTCTCTCCATCTGCCCACGCAGTCCTTAATCAATACTTCTGGAGCCATTATTTTAGGTATGGTGTATAACTTCCTTCCATTTATGGTCCTGCCTATTTACAATGTGCTCTGTAAAATTGATGACAATACCATCAATGCTGCTCATGATTTAGGGGCCAATTTTTATCAGACCCTAATCCATATCTGGTTTCCTTTGAGTATCCCTGGAGTTATCAGCGGCATCACTATGGTATTTGTTCCAGCTCTTACAACCTTTGTCATCTCCAACCTATTAGGCGGCAGTAAGATACTTTTAATCGGCAATGTCATTGAGCAGGAATTTACCAGAGGAAGTAATTGGCATTTGGGTTCTGGTTTATCTCTGGTGCTTATGGCATTTATCTTAATCAGTATGGCTCTCATTGCCAAATATGATAAAAATGGGGAGGGAACTGCATTCTGATGACACAGACAAAAAACAAACTTAAACATTTTGTAGAAAACTTTTATCTGGTGCTTATTA
>DEPC01000213.1:0-15973 GCA_002358555.1 Hungatella sp. UBA3402
TGATTCCTTTGATAAACCTGATTCATCTCTTTTTCCGAACATATGGTAATATCTCTTCCATCAAAAAGAATTTGTCCACTGGTAGGCTCAATCAGCCGCAAAAGCATTCGCCCCAGAGTACTTTTGCCACAGCCTGACTCTCCCACCAGACTTAAAGTTTCTCCTTTATAGATATCTATGGACACATCACTGACCGCATGAACCACCTGTTTTTTGCGAATACCAAAGTTATTTTTTAATTGATACTCTTTTGTTAAGTTCTGGGTTGCCAAAAGAATTTCTTTTTGACTCATCATATGTCCTCCCCTATCTTGCTTTGGTCTGTCTTTTCCAATTTGGTCATATCTTTTCCTATAACAGACCCTTCTTTCAAGCTTTTTTCCCTTGGTTCATACAAAAAGCATCTGACAAAATGTCCTTCTGATGTCTCATAAAGTTGTGGCTCCTCTTCAAAGCATTTTGCTATGGAATACTGACATCTAGGGCAGAATCGACATCCTTTGGGCAGATGGAGCATACTGGGAACCATACCTCTGATATTATAAAGCCTCTCTTTTGACTTCATATCTGGAACAGAACGGATAAGTCCATCTGTATATGGGTGGCATACATAGTTAAATATCTCTTTGACTGTTCCGCTTTCCATCACCTTTCCGGCATACATGACATACAACCTGCTGCAAAATTGGGCTACCACTCCCAGATTATGAGTAATCATCATCACAGCAGTTTTCTTCTCCTCCTGAAGCTGTTTCATCAAATGAAGGATTTGGGCTTCAATGGTTACATCTAAAGCGGTAGTAGGTTCATCAGCAATTAGAAGTTTAGGACTACATACCATGGCCATAGCAATCATGACTCTCTGCCTCAATCCGCCAGAAAGCTGATGGGGATACTCTCTGTACCGCTTTGGCGCATCAGGAATCCCTACCAGTTGAAACATGTCAATCACTCTGCACTCTGCCTCTGACCGACTCATCCCTTTATTATGAAGCAATAATGCCTCTTGTACCTGTTTTCCCACAGTAATCACTGGATTTAGTGAGGTCATAGGCTCCTGAAATATCATAGCAATTTCATTTCCCAGAATTTTTCTTCTGTCTTTAACAGACATAGTTACTAAATCTCTGCCATCAAAAAGGATACTTCCCTTCTCTATTTTTCCTGACTTCTTTAAAAGTCCCATAACAGACATTGCAGTCATACTTTTCCCACAACCTGATTCTCCCACAATGCCCACACTCTCTCCAACACCTATCTCTATTGTAACCCCATCAACTGCATGAATTTCTCCTTCTCTGGTAAAAAAGGTGGTGTGCAGTTCTTGAATCTCTAATAATGTCTGGTCCATGATAATTGATTCCTTTCTATTCCCTCTATTTCATATGAGGGTCTACCACATCTCGCAGCCCATCCCCCAGAAAGTTCAATGCCAGCACCATAATGAGAATAGCCAGACTTGGAAAAATCAACATCCAAGGACTGGAGGCTGCATAAGTTTTAGCCTGGGAGACCATCAGACCCCAACTAGAATCAGGAGGCTGAGTTCCCACTCGCAGAAAGCTTAGATTCGCTTCCGAGAGGATTGCATCTGGAATGTTTAATGTAAATAGCACAATCAAGGAAGGAAGACAATTTGGAAGAATATGGCGAAACATAATTGTCCATTTTTTTACTCCCATACCTCTGGCGGCCTCCACAAATTCCTGTTCCCGCAGGGATAAAGTCTGAGAACGCACAACTCTAGCTGTCTTTGCCCATCCAATCATGGATAATGCGATAAAGATATTGGTGGTGGTTGCCCCTAATGTATACATAACCACCATAGCTAACACAATGGAGGGAAATGCAAGTACAATATCTGCTAACCTCATAATGACGGCCTCAAGCTGCCGAATATATCCAGAAACCATGCCTAGAATAATTCCAATAACCATAGAAATTGTGGTGGGAATTACCCCTACTAGCAAGGAAACTCTGCCTCCATAGAGGATTCTTGTAAAAATATCTCTCCCCAAATCATCCGTTCCACACCAATGCTCTTTGCTGGGAGGAAGAAGCCGTTCCATCAAATTGACTGTATTGGGATTATACACAGTCAATTTATCTGCAAAAATAATTGCCAAAATCATAACAGCCAGCAATGCTGCACTGAACATTGCCACTTTATTTTCCTGGCACATGCGCAAAAACTTCACCTTTAAAGTATCTGGCTTTGGCATATATTGAAGCTCTTCCTCTTCTGCTCTTCTAATAGCAGCCATACGTTCTTCGGGAGAAAACTGTTCTTTTACAGAATCCACAGCCGTCCTGGCTGCCAAGGAAACTGCCTGTTCCAATGTTGCCATATTAGTTTCCTCCTTCCACACGTATTCTTGGATCTGCCACACAGTACAAGATATCTGCAATGAGATTGCCTGCAATAATTACGGTTGTGGTAAAAATTACGGTTCCCTGCAAAAGAGGCATATCTCGACTATTGATGGCATCTACTGCCAGTCGCCCCACACCAGGAATGCTGAACAGAGTCTCTGTAATCACGGCACCTGACAAAAGGCTGGAAATCTGTATTGCCATCATGGTAATCACGGGAAGCATAGAATTTTTCAGCGCATGTCGTAAAACCACAGATACAGGCGCCAATCCTTTTGCCCTTGCGGTCCGAATATAATCATCCTCCATAATCTCCAAAAGACTTGAGCGAGTAAGCCTGGCAATCGTTCCTGCTGAATTCCACCCTAGCACAATCGCTGGAAGGATTAAATGTCTGGGTGAAGAAAATCCTGATACTGGAAGAATCCCATTAAAAACATTTTGAAGAAGCATTCCTACAGAGAACGCTGGTATGGATACGCCACAAAGGGCAAATCCCATAAAAAGATGGTCAGCCACAGAATTTTTTTTCACTGCAGAAATAATACCTGCCGGAATTCCAATAGCCCAAGATAAAACAGCAGCAGTAACAGCCAACAATAATGTCTTTGGAAATGCATTCGCTATCAAAGAGGACACACTTCTCATGAGTTTATAGGAGGTTCCAAAATCTCCATGGAGAATCCCCCATAGATACCATATAAATCGTATATACCATGGGTCATTGAAATGCATGGATTCACTGAGACGTTCAATGACATCTACTTTTACTTTTTCTCCCATCATCACAGTCAAAGGGTCTCCTGGAACCACACTGAGCATGACAAAAATCAGAAATATTACACCGATAAGTACAGGGATAGTCACTAATATCCGCTTAGCTATGTATTTTAGCATTGATACCTTCCCCTTTTATAAAAAATATTGATAAAGTGGCTAAGGGGCTGTCACAGAATAACTCCTATCTCTGGGCTATTTTGTGACAGTCCCCTTAGTTGAAATCAAACTGCCTGTAAGTTTGCTGTCTGATGTGCTCTATTTTTCAAGAGAAACTGTATAATAAGAAACATCAGTCCATCCATTCCATGCCACATGGAAATCCTTCACCCAATCCTGAACTACCACAATATGGTCCATCTGGAACAAAGGCAGAACGGTGGCATCCTCTTGAACCACAGTTGTATCAATCTTCTGATATAAGGCCATACGTTCTTCCTCATCTACCATGGCTCTGGCATCCTCCAACCACTGGAATACTTCGGTATTGGTATGATTATTGGAACGAACCTTTGCATTTCTCTCGGAAAAAAATGTATACAAAAAATTATCTGGGTCATTGAAATCCGCCTTCCAGGAGGCCCTGGTCATGCCAATCTTTCCTTCTCTGCGTTCTGCAAAATAAGCGGCATCATCCATCTGTTTGATTGTCACGTGGATGCCCACCTCGCTCAACATGGATTGAACTACCTGATTAATGGCCAAAGCATCTGGATTGTCAGTTTGCTGGTAAATCTCCAATTCACAGCCATTCCCATAACCTGCTTCTTCCAGTAATGCCTTAGCTCCTTCTGGGTCATAAGGAATCTCCTGGGCATCATAGGAACCTAATACTCCATCTGGAAGCATGGAATTTACCACATGACCTGCTCCACTGTACATCTGGTCTAAGATAGTTTGTCTGTCTATGGCCATGGAAATAGCCTTGCGCACCCTGACATCATTTGTAGGCTCCATATTTTGGTTGAATGCATAGAAATAGCATCCTGCCTCTGGCCCTGTAACCAGGTTATCTTTATAATTATCATTATTTAAGAAATAGCCAAGCTGAGAAGAAGACCTGCTTAAATCGACGATATCCAACTCTCCATTCTCATACATCAGTTTCTGGGTATTTTCATCTGGAACCTGATAAATCTCAATCGCATCT
Source organism: Hungatella sp. UBA3402 (assembly GCA_002358555.1). Lineage (GTDB taxonomy): Bacteria > Bacillota > Clostridia > Lachnospirales > Lachnospiraceae > UBA3402. The sequence continues at coordinate 4,301 of DEPC01000213.1, forward strand.
AAGGATGCTGCCCCTTTAAAATAGTCGTCATTGCGCACCAGAGTTACTTTGTCGTTCAATACCCAATCAGATAATTGAAAAGGCCCAGTACCTATGGTTAAACTAGGCTCAATGCCAAATTGGTCTCCTGCAGCCTCTGTAGCCTCTCGATTGTAGATAGAACAAGAAGGTGTAGCAAGATTTGCCAAAAATGGTGCAAAAGGAACCTCAAGCGTAATTTCTACGGTATAATCATCGAGAGTCACTGCTCCTTCCACATGGTCTGCTTCTCCATTTAACCTTGCATTGGCACCTTTAATCATACTGAAAAAATCTGTATTTAAAGCGGCTGTATCTGGATTCATCATACGCTCAATGGTATACACTACATCATCAGCCGTAAATTTATTTCCATTATGAAAATTTACATCATCACGGAGATGAAAGGTATATATCAAACCATCATCACTGATATCCCAAGACTTAGCCAAGCTTGGAACGATAACTGCCGTGCCATCCACTACTTCACACTCTACCAATCGGTCATAGATATTTAATGGAACCATATAAAATTCTGTATTTTTCTGGCAATCTACAGTTGGATATTCATTTTTCTCTGAGATATGCAGTACATTTGTACCAGGCATTGCACCCTCTTTCACTGGCCCGCCATTTGCTCCTAAAGGTGCTTCTGTAGCGATACTTTCTCCAGGTGAGTCAAAAGCTGTATTGTCTTCAAATGCAGAACTGCAGCCGCTGACTATACTCAAAACCATAGTGCCTGTTAGCAGGAACGATAAATATTTTCTCATAATTGCCTCCATTCTGTGCACAAACAGGTATGGGTGAAATGTTTTTCTTTCATCCTCGCCTCCTGTTATTATACAAAAAGAGCATTAGAAACATTCTAATGCCCCTTTGCAGTGATATCAGTACTTATTTTGACACTCCCCACAGCTAAAGCAGGAGGATTCTTGTTTTTACCGCTACTGCATTGGCTGATACCTTACAGTATCTTAATGTCTTACACAGTGTCCACAAGCTAGATTATACTGTTCCCGTGTGCCCCACGGTGCAGTTCACGAATGGCAGTACATTCGTATCTTGGATATGTCCAGTTTTCAATGTTCTGCTGCCAATAGCATTATACTACAAAAGTGGTTATTGGGCAAGAAGCTATCCAAAATTTGGCCAATACCAGTTGAAAAACTGTCCATCTCAATTACTTGCGTAAATTCGATGGATATATCTTAATTCATTGTGAGCTTGCCTCTTCCAAAATGCGCTGTCCAACAATTTTTGCCTCTGGCGCATTTTCTGCAACCTCTCCCATCCCACTGTCAGATGCAATCTTTGCACTGATTTGCCGTACCGTTGAGGAAGGCTGATAATCTTCAATTCCATACAAAAACTGATGGAGTTGAATCACATTGCTCTCCAAAGTCAAAGGCACTACGCAATCTCTTCTTCCGATATGAGTCTCCCCTCTTGAAAATGGAAAGCCTCCTGCCTTTGCAATGTGAAATTTATCGAGATTTCTTGCTATAGGAAGAATATCTTCCATGCCAATACTCGTGGATAATTGAGGGAGAATAGTTTTGACAAGTGTCGTCAATGTCCTTAAATCAGCCTGCTTTGCCTTTTCCATAGCCAGTTGAATTACCAGCCGTTGTCTGGCTGTTCGATTATAATCGGTATCCATCAGACGCAGACGGGCATAAGCAACTGCCTGTACACCATCTAAATGATTCATTCCTGCATGTTCCAACTGATACGAGCCAAATCCCGTGGACTCTACAGTCTCAGTAATAAAGCCATTGATATACTGAAATTCACTGTCAGAAATCTCTAAATCAATCCCGCCTAAAATTCCTATTGCCTGAGCCACTGCACCCCAGTTAAAGGTGGCATAATCATCTATAGTTAAGTCTAGATTTCGCTCTAATGCTTTTACTGCCTGCTCATGGCCCCCTTTAAAATAGGCTTCGTTGATTTTATGGTAAGTTCCATCCTCTTTTATCTCCAGATAGGTATCCCGATACACAGATACCAATTTTATTTCTCCAGTTTCTCGGTCGATGCTGCAAACCATTTCCACGTCTGACAGGGCTCCTTTTTCCACGCCGCCGTTGCGAGAATCCACCCCAAATATGGCAATGGTCCAGACACCTGAGCCTGTATTCCGAAATTTCAGCACATAGTAGGCTCCTGTCATCACTACCAGCAATACCAGAAATTCAAACAGCAAAAATAGATGTTTTCTTTTCTTTTTACGCTTCTTTTTTCGAGCTTCTACAGGACGCTTTTTCTTAGGATCGCTTCTAGCAGATTGTCTTTCTTCGTATTCTTCATATTCCCAGTCATAAGAGTTTTCTGCTCGTTGTCCTACAAACCCCATAACGGTTAATTCCTTTTCTTCTTTGGGCCTTTGATATATCAAAGAAAGTTTTCCTCTGCTAGTATTTTCACAGCCTTGCTGTTGATATCTATCAGAGTTTCGACGCTGTCTACTACGGCGCCTTCGTTCTAAGTCATTTCCATACTCCATACTCTACTCCTCATTGATTAAACACCTGTAATATGGTAAGTCTAAATCAAATGTATTGATTGTCACATTATTGGCATTTCCTGTAGTTTCATGAATCAAATACATAGAACCATTTTCTGCCCATGCCAGAAACAGATATACATGGGCAACACTTCGCTCACTGCCTGCCCGAATTAAGATATCTCCGGCCTTCAAATCTTTTTTTGCAATTCCACGGCCACAGCTCATAAGTCCTGATGTGCTTTGTGCAGGAAGATTGGAACCAAGGGCAGTCCAGTAAACCCAGTTAATCCAACCAGAACAATCCAATCCTCGCAATATCCTTCCATCCTCATCAGGAGAAACGATTCTTCCAAATCCATTCATCTCATACCCTGGACCAGAAGGCTTGCCTCCCCAATAATAAGGAATACAGCCAATCGATAGCAGGGCCTCCTGTACAACTTTCCGCCGTTTTGGTGAAGTATCAGCAGGCAACATACTTAAATAAGTATTTATTTCTGAAGCGGATAAAGGATTTGCGGCATATGTACCTATGGTATTCGCAAGTCCATATTCCGTATACCAATCCTGCCCAGCTATTATCTTGACATAATCTTGATAGATAGCTTCCCAGCCATTCCACTGTTCGGAATCATTCGTATTTTGGCTGCCAGAAGGGTCAACAGAAAAGAGATTTCTTTTTCCCTCAAAGCCAATCACTACTGCAGAAATGCTTAAATCTACATGTCCATAACAAAACTGACTGTTTTTCTGGCTATTGCCTTTTGTTACTTCTTCATCTTCTGTCATATCTCCTATCCCGTCAGCAGGACTTTCCCAGTCATCTTCGGTATTTGTCTCATCGTCAGAACTTTCGGGCTCAGTTAAATGGTTGTCAGACTCTTTAAAGCTTTCTCTTGTTGTAATATCATCTGGTTCTGACGGTTTTTCCTCCCAAGTAGAATCTGTTTCATTTGGACCTTTTTCAACTCCTGTAGATTCTTCTGGATTTGATGGCTTTTCTTGCCAGACAGAATCACTTTCCTTTAAATCTTTTTGAATTTCAGCCATGTCATCCGGCTCTGATGGTTTTTTCTCCAAGGTGGAACTATTTTCCATTGCATCCTTGTCAGCTTCAGCAGTTTCATCCGGCTCTGACGGCTTTTCCTCCCAAGTAGAATCCGTTTCCTTGGAAGTTTTCTCCACTTTGGAAGATTCCTCGGGAATTGGCGGTTTTTCCTGCCAAACAGAATCTTCTGTTTCAGAGGAATTTTCAGACTGTAAGGTGTTATCTGGTATCAAAGAGCCTTTAGACTCTAAGGAACTGTCTGGAAGTATCTGCTTTTGTTGGGTGATATCATCTGGTTCTGATGGCTTGTCTGTTTCTGCCATATCTTGTATCGTATCATTTTCAATCCCTGTATTTGGGCTTGATTGAAATTCCCCTTCCCCGTCTACTATGCTATCCAAGGTGCTAAGACTTTCCAATAATATAAATGTTTCTGGTTTTACAATGTTTTGATGCTTTGTGACATCATTAGCTTGTAATGCATCTGGGGATTGCTCGCCAACAATATCATATGGGATAGGGCCATGTTGCTGGGTAATATCATCTGGTTCTGATGGAGAGAAAGAGGAAGTATTTTCTTCTTCTGTGAATGCCCCCTCTATGACGATTTCTTTTGTCTCTGATACAGTTTCTTGTGACGAAGTAATGTCTTTTGGAGAGGTTGTGCCTTCTATATTTGATGGTGTCTGGTTTTCTGGTTCCTCCTCAATGTCTCTTTCTGCAAATTGACATTCTCCCTGACAGTAATAGACCTTACTCATAGAATATTTATACGAATGGGATGCCTTCCAAAGTTTAGTTACATAGGAGCAAAAAGAGTCATAATCCTCCCATTCATGGGCATAGCCATAGACACTTGCCATGGAAAGAATTTGCTTGACATTAGAGCTATTGCTGATAGGAGTCCCATCTCCATTGCGAAAAACAATATTTACTCGATTCCAGGAAGGAATGATTCTGGAATTTTCCTCTGAGCCAGAAACTGGAACTCCTTTTAAATGGCTGATACCTGTAACTACATTTTTATCCATTCCCAGCCGTTTTGCCATCTGCTCTGGAGAAGTACGGCGTAGATTGTATATTTCATTGACCCATATTGAATCCTGTTCTGCTAATACTTGGTATGCTTTTCCTGCAAAGCTTTGGGAAACATCATCTGACAATGCCTCCTGGTCAAAATAATAGGCAAAATTAAGCCTGTCAATGGCATCTTCCTCTATTCTCAATTCGCTGAGACTAACCGAATCTTTTTCTAGCAGTTGGATTCCTTCTCCCTCCACCTCATATGTAGTTTTTGTCTCTGTATCGGTTGCAAAATTTTCTCCTATATCCAAGGCTTGTCCTATCACAATCTCATTTTCATATCCAGATTCCTCATCTTGATTGAATGTCCCACTATCAGAAAATACCTCTACATAAAAAGGTACTGTCCATGCCCTAGAAATCCCAATAGAACAGCCGCCTCCTATTGACATACATAAAAGAGAAATAGATACCGAAGAGCTTAAAAATTTATTGACTGTCTGTTTTTTAATCATTACCAATATATTCCTATTTTTTAGGATAAAACACAAAAAGCAGGCAAAAATCCCATTGCTGCAAATATAATATACAGGCTTTTCATAGACTTTGCTTGTAATTGTGAAGATATCTAAATTATTATAATATAAAAATATAACACATTTTATCTGCAAAAAACACTACCAAATCATTAAAATTTGTTTAAGATACTTTCTGGTTGATAAAGAACAAAATAAGAAACTGAAAAAACAGTTGACGCATAAGATGCATCAACGCTATAATAAACGGATTATTACAGTTAGTAAGGAGGCATGGTTCATGTGTGGAATTATTGGTTACAGTGGTCCTTTGGAGGCCAAAACGATTCTTCTAGGGGGATTATCACAATTAGAATACCGAGGCTATGATAGCGCTGGAATTGCATATTTCGATACTTTTTCTAAAGTTCATGTGATTAAAAAAACAGGTAAAGTTGCCATGTTAAAGGATGCATGCTCTTCCATAGCTATTGGCTCCCATTGTGGCATTGGCCATACTCGTTGGGCAACCCATGGCGGAGTCTCTGATATCAATGCGCATCCTCACCGAGCAGGGCAAGTGACATTAATTCATAATGGCATTATTGAGAATTATCACAGTCTTACTCAAGAATTCATGCTGGAAGACAAATTGGTGTCCCAAACCGATTCCGAAGTGGCTGCATGGATTTTAGATTTGTTTTATAGCCAAGTGAAAGACCCAAAGGCTGCCATAAAAATGCTTGTGGACCGCATCCAAGGCTCTTATGGATTCTGTATTTTATTTGATGACCGTCCTGGAGAAGTCTATTCTATCCGCAGTGTAAGTCCTCTGGTAGCTGCCTATACTCGTTCTGGTGCCCTCATTGCCTCTGATTTAACAGCCTTAATTCCTTATACCAGAAAATATTTTGTGGTTCCTGAAGGACATATTGTAAAACTGACTGGATATAAAATTTCTCTTTATGATTTGGAGGGAGATAAAGTTTCTCCTGAAATGATGGAAGTAAATTGGGATATGGATGCTGCCATGAAACATGGATTTCCTCATTTTATGTTAAAAGAAATCCACGAGCAGCCAGAGGCTTTAAAAAATACAATTCTACCCCGCATGACAAAAGGACTCCCTGATTTTACAGACGACCAGATTCCTGATGAACTTTTTACAGAGTTTAATCAAGTTCATATGGTTGCCTGTGGAACCGCCATGCATGCAGGAATGGTGGCCAGAGCTTTCATGGAGCCTCTTCTTCGGATTCCAGTAACCGTCTCGATTGCCTCTGAATTCCGGTATCAAGAACCCTTGATTGATAAAAAAACTCTGGTCATTATCATCTCTCAGTCTGGAGAAACCATTGATACATTGGCAGCTCTGCGCTTAGCAAAAAGCTATGGCTCCAAAACTCTTGCGATTGTCAATGTAAAAGGTTCCACTATTGCAAGGGAAAGTGACTATGTTTTATATACTCATGCTGGTCCTGAGATTGCGGTTGCCAGCACTAAGGCCTATTCTGTTCAGTTAGCTGCATTATATTTGATAGGATGTCGCATGGCATTAGTACGAGGAAAGTTCAACAGAAACCAAGCGGCTTCGTTCCTTATGGAATTGTTGGATGCGATTCCAGCTATGGAAGCAATGATAGAACATAAGGATGAAGAAAAGAATTTAGTAACTCATCTTATTCAGCAGCATGATACCTTTTTCATAGGAAGGGGACTGGATTATGCATTTTCTCTGGAAGGCGCTTTAAAGCTCAAAGAAATTTCCTATATTCATTCTGAAGCCTATGCTGCTGGAGAATTAAAACATGGAACCATTGCCCTCATTACTCAGGACATTCCAGTAATTGCCATTGCAACCCAAGAGCATGTCTTTTCTAAGATGATTTCTAATGTCAAAGAGGTCAAAGCTAGAGGAGCCTTTGTAATCTTACTTACAAAAGCTCATGCTGTAGTAGATGATGGATTGGCAGATATTCATATTCGGATTCCTGACTTAGATGACCGTTTTACAGTCTTTCCTATTGCCGTGATTTTGCAGTTAATCGCTTATTATGCGTCTATTGGAAAGAACCTTGATGTGGACCAGCCAAGAAATCTGGCAAAATCCGTTACCGTAGAATGAAAAATTCTAATGTATTTTGCTCTAATTACTCTTGAAGATTCCTATAGTTTACAATCAAAGGAAACTAGCTTGTTCACAGACAAAATATTGATGACTGTGTTGTCAGTCTGAATAATGCCTGAAATATAATGATTCCTCGTCCATGGATAACTGGCACATTCTGTATCAAGATCTATTACCGAAAGAATGCCATCCACCACAGCACAGATTTTGGCTATCCCATATACAAGAAGAACTGCGACCGTTGACCTTTGAGATGCCTCCGGTTTTTTGCCGAACAAAACCCGCAAATCTAAAACAGTATAAATCTCGTTATCTGCTTTTGTGGTACCAAGAATGTATGGTTCCACATGAGGCAGAAACGAAATATGGGACAGTGCCACGATTTTGTGAATAAAAGGGACTTTTACAGCATAGTGGAATCCATTTACTGATATAATGAGGTGCTTAGATACCGATACCCCTTTGTTAGCAGTCTGGTCAGTGACGTAATCCATAAATTCTTCCTCCCACAGATTTTCTATACAGATTGTGGATTGCATTCCTTTTCTTCCAATCGATCGTTACCCATTCCTTTCAATTCCTTCCTGTTGGGGAAGCTTTCAACTCCTCATGACCATTATACTTCTTTATCCAGATTTGTAACTTGGATTTTGAACGGATTGTGTATCTTTTACAAATGTCATCTTGAGAACTACATCCTGACAAGTAATCGAAAACCGCCTGCTGTTTTAATTCTTTGGAATATTTCTTGTTTCTCTTTAATGTGAATACATCTGCCCCCATAGATTCATAATTATGAATCCATTGTTGGACAGAAGCTATACTGACACCAAACATAGAGGCGATTCGATGTTGACTTTCTTTTCCATCCAAATACAGATTCACAGCGAGTATCTTATCTTCAATGGATACTTTTCTTTTAGACATAAAATATACTCCCTCCTAAGCAGCAAGTTTTTATTATTTCACTTGTCTACCTAGAAGGGAGCATATCAGAATGATGGTCAAGTTTTTTTGGAAAAGTTTTGACATAATCATGCCTACATTCTCTTTTCAAATGGTGTCATATATCCATTTGATGAATATGGGCGGATATGGTTGTAATATGCATATACATAATCCATAGTTGCATTATTTAGTTCTTCGTCTGTTGAAAAACAGTGTTTGCTGATGAATTCCGCTTTGAACGTCCCATTAAAGCTTTCCTATGTAGGCTTTTTGGGCGTCACTGTGGATGGGCTCCCCAATTCCTGCATATATTTTAATACCGTTGTATTGCTCAAACTGATTTTCGCCCGCAGCAAATAAACCCTCATCATCCGGTATCCTGGATTTCCAGAGTATTCATGGTATATTTGTAGAATCTTATTTTTAAATTTCTCCTTTCTGCTCCTTGTAGCCTGCTTTCCTGTTCTTTTTGTAATTGTAATAGGCATTTGGGCAGACACCCATCTGGCGCAGAAGCCAGCGGACACCGTACTCCTGCTTATGTCCGTCAATAAACTGGTATTATTCTAATCGATTTCCTTTTTCTTTTCCTCCAGTTCTCTGCGCAGTTTGCGGTTTTCCTCATAAAGATTTTTCGTATCATTTAAGTTTGGGTCCGTTTCGCATTTTTCCTGGAAAGCCCGCACCCATTTACGGACTGTTCCATCACCTAACTGGTATTCTTCGTTTAGACTTTTTATTGTGCGTCCTTGTTCTAAATATAGCTGTATAATTTTCTTTTTGAATTCTGGTTCATAGACCTTTGTCTTTGGCATATGTAACACCTTCCTTTTCATTTATTAGAGTATATCATGTATTTCCTGTTTGGTGTTACAACTTTATTATACCATCTCAAAATTCATTTTCCTGTTCAATATACTTGCAGAACACAAAAATACCGCATATTATTTCTGGGGCAAAATTGTCCATAGCTTCTATGTTCCAGCCGCCGACTATTCCCCGGTGGAAAATTTGCATAACTGATTTGCCGAATTTATCGGATAATAAATAATTTTGGTTGTTCTGCATTACCAGCAAATATTCATTTTTATCAAACACAACCTTTGCATGGTCTACTCTCGGCATACGGCATAAAGGCCAGCCAACTACAGTTGGGTCGTCACCCTCTGCATAGTCTGGATTTGCGACTGCACATTTATTACCACTACCGTCAAATAAGATATATTGACGATAACGGACATTCCCCGCTTCATTTGGTGGAACTTCTAAGTTTGCTATATCCGTGTACATAAGTATTGAATCATTTGCAGAATATATCTTTTTTTCCGAACCTATAAAAGCACCTTTTATTCGTGCTGATACTATATCATTGAAGTATAAAGTTCCTGCTCTCATTATGTATTTCATGTTATACCTCCTTGTATCAAACAATGGAATACAGCAATACTCCGGCTGCACCTGCCCCCAACATCACATAAATTGGATTTACTTTCCATTTCCTCAAAACCAAAAAGCCAGCGGCAAAAATCATTACGGAAATTATGTTGATTCCACTCAAATTAACCGGCAGGGTTCTTTCTCCGTAAAAAGCCATGATTACTAAGGTAATGCCAGCAGATGCAATCATGGCTACAACAGCAGGGCGAAGACCTGCAAGCACCCCCTGTACCATTTTCAATCCACGAAAACGGTAATAAATATAGGCAAGTGTTATTACAATCACACAAGAGGGGAGAATACAGCCTACGGTGGCAATAATTGCTCCCGGAATTCCTGCAACCTGAATCCCTACAAAGGTTGCTGAATTGATGGCAATCGGCCCCGGTGTCATTTCCGCAATCGTCATAATATCTGCAAATTGGGTCATAGTCAACCACGGGTGAACATCAACAACTTGATTTTGAATCAGCGGCATGGCAGCATAACCACCGCCTATACTAAACAACCCAATTTGGAAAAAACTCCATAACAGTTCCAAATAAATCATGCCTGCCTCCCTTTCCTGCCAAGATACAAAGTATCAACTGCACCGATTATGGCACAGATTAGAATAATTAGTATAATGTTGATTTTCATGAAACGGACAGCAACAAAAGATGCAAACAAAACAATAATCGGCAGAACCCGTTTTTTTTGGAAAATGCTTTTTCCCATTGTAATTACTACATCACAAATTACAGCAGCTACTCCTGCAAGCATACCTGTCATAGCCATGTTGACAATTACATTATCACGAAATGCAGTATAGAAAAAAGAAATTATAGAGATGATGATGAGTGGCGGCAGCACCGTTCCCAATACCGTTATCAAAGCTCCAAACACCCCTGCCACATGATACCCTACAAGAATAGACGCATTGACAGCGATTGCACCGGGTGAGGATTGTGCGATTGCTGTCAAGTCCATCATTTCCTGTTCTTCTATCCAATGTAGCTCATCAACAAATTTTTTCTGCATTAAAGGTATAATTACAAATCCACCACCGAACGTACAGGCACTTAACTGAAAAGCAGATAAAAATAGCTTTGTAAATGTATTTTGTTTCAATGTGCTTCCCTCCTTATGCACATAAGTATAACACTTGCTTTTTGATAAAGGAAATAATATAATTTTATTTATATAATAACCAATTTCGTATAAGAGTGGGATAAAATATGACAATACGGCACTTAAAAATATTCTTATCGGTTTGCAAAAATAATTTCAATACAACAAAGGCTGCCGAAGAACTCCACATGACACAGCCCGCAGTAAGTCTTGCTATCAAGGAATTAGAGCAGTATTATGGCATAGCTCTATTTGACAGAATAGGAAAAAGGCTTAAAATCACAGAAGCAGGGCAACATTTTTGTGAGTATTCTGTCCATATCGCCTCCATGTTTGACGATATGGAAAAAGGAATGAAAGACTGGGATTCTTTTGGCATTATAAGAATCGGGGCAAGCATAACTATTGGTTCACAGTTTCTTCCTTACTATGTGAAAGCATTTTATAATCGTTATCCCGGTACAGAGGTAAAAGTAACTATCAGTCCATCAGAACAGTTAGAACAGAAAATATTGAACAATGAACTGGATTTTATACTGATTGAGGGTATTTCCCATACACCGACTTTTGTTTCAGAAGAATATATGGAAGACAGTCTGACTGTTATCTGTCCTGCAAACAGTGACTTTTATCCGGGACAGTTGCTTTCTGTTGAAGAATTTCGCCAACAAAATTTTCTTCTTCGTGAACATGGAAGCGGCACACGCGAAACCTTTGAACGAGTAGTTGAAGCTGCGGGATTTTCTGTTTCCCCTATCTGGGAAGCCATGAGTACTACCGCTTTAGTAAATGCTGTTATCAATGGGCTTGGAATTGCCGTATTGCCACATCGTATGGTAATCGGGCCAATAGAACGTGGCCTTGTTGTTGCTGTCCGTGTAAAAGGACTTAGTTTCAAACGAAAGTTCCATATCGTCTATCATAAAGAAAAATT
>DEPC01000213.1:16371-16595 GCA_002358555.1 Hungatella sp. UBA3402
TGCCCAAATATAACGGATTGTATTAGAATAAAATCCAAATTCTATCATCAGCTTCATTTCTTGCTTTGGCAAAAAACCTACGAAATTATGAGTTACTGTCAATCAAACTATATATAAAGATATAAAGGAATAAGAGATTCCGTAGTAGTCGGCACTGTGGGAATGTGCATAACTTGCTATCTTATGGAGTTGTGGGAAAGTCTGTTTGCAGAATGTGGGAAAGC
>DEPC01000074.1 GCA_002358555.1 Hungatella sp. UBA3402
GCGCACCCGCATAGCGGGTGGTTGTTTGTTTCGCATGTCTCCGTTTTTCGGATCAGCGAAAAACGGAGACATGCGAAACAGGCTAAAGCCCATAAAACAAATACGGAGAGTCCTCACACTCTCCGTCTCCTATCTTTCATTTTACAATACACCACCGCCGTCAACGTACTGATAAATGTAGCCACAATCGCCGGGGCAATAATCCCTGCGGGATTCACACTGCCATACTGGCTTCTGTACGCAATCATATTTACTGGTATCAACTGCAGGGAAGAAATATTTAAAATTAAAAATGTACACATCTCATTGCTCGCAACCCTCTCACTCTTTCGTCCTTCCCGTTCCATGGACGCAAAAGCACCCTGCGTTTTTCCATCGCCTTTGCCATCTCTCGCCATATACGCCACATTCCCCCTCTCCTCCTCCAACTTCGCCAGCTCCTCCATTGCCTTTAGTCCTGCCGGCGTAGCTGCCCACCCTAATCCCAACAGATTGGCAATCATATTGGTAGCAATCGCATCTTCTGCTGGATGTCCTTCTGGTAGATTAGGAAACAAAAATTTAAGAACTGGCTTCATCTTCTTTGAAATCTGTTCAATCAATCCTGCACTTTGTCCAATTTCAAGAATTCCTGTCCACATGGACATAACGCCAAGCATAGTAATACACAAGCTCACAGCCTCTTTGGCCGAATTCAATGCTCCCTGAGTTACTTCACTCATTGTCCCATGAAATGCTCCCCATAAAATTCCTATCAACATCATAAATGCCCACAGATAATTTAACATAAACCCCACCAGACAATTTTTTTTCATTTTATGCAAATATTTTCTCTATCATTCCCATTATCAAAAGCCTGTCAGAATGATTCTTTCAAAAAAACTAAAAATAACTCACGGAAGAACGAAGTTTTAAGGACAAATAGCTCCTAATCAAAATTTTCCTACTTTTTTAGAAAAGCAATCTTTGTAGAATGTCTGATAGAATATTCGCAATCTCTGGTTGTTTTTATGGTTATGATACTACTATAGCAAATATAACAACTATCAAAACTTAGAACGATTTGTAGTTCTATTTTGTAGAATCTAGTTTGCTGTGTTACTTCTGCCTACAACCTTTAACTACCACTACCTCCTCCTCATTTTTTTAAGCCAGGCTCTTTTTGAGGGATAAATAGTTATTCTCTCTCTTTATCCACATTTCCATCCCCTTTATCCACATACATCCACGTTTCTATCTGATTGTTATCCCCAATTTCTACAATCTGAAATCCCCGCGGCAAAAAATGAAAATGGGGACTTACTGCTAGCCCGTTAATTACAGTCATCCCTTTCCATGTATACTGCCTTGTATATCCACTGTGTAAATGTCCTCCCAAAATCACCTTTACAGCCTGATTTAACCTCTTAATCTCGGTTTGCTCGTCAAATAATTCCGGTTGATGATGCATCAAAAGGATTCCTTTTTTTCCTGGCTCTGCTTCCTTCAATATTTCATCCACATCTTCAGAATCAAGCCAGCAATCATTAAAATACTTCAAAGAAGTTTTTTTGCAGGAGCTGATGCTAAAAACTGGAATATCACAACATAATCTCCCAGTTTTTTGCCAATTAAAACTCTGTTTTTCCATTTCTTTATTCTCATAAAATCGTTTCAAAAATGCCTCATACTCCGAAAATGAAGAACCTGCATTTGGAGTGTCAGAATCATGATTGCCACAGCAAAAAAATACCTGATTTTTATTCAGCGCAAGTATCTTTCTTAAATGGTGAAGATACATTTCTACTCTTTGATATTCCTCTTTTGTGCCATGCATAACCAAGTCACCTGTTACTGCTAACATATCAATTTTATTTTCATTTACTGTTTCAGAGATTTCCCTAAACAATCTATCCCATATCTGTTTTTCATTTTCAATCCTCTCCTCCCAACCTATATGGAGGTCTGTTATATGTAATATCTTCATCTTTTTTCTCTCCGTTTTGCCTTTTTTTGTGGAATTTCTATTGTCTAAAGCTACTAGTACATCATTATATTAATAACTGAGTAATCGTGATTGATATCTGTGTTAGGTATGCAGATGATAGAAATAAGTTCACACCCTATCCTTAAAAATAGTATACCATTCCCTACTCTTGCAGAAAAGATACTATCTCTTATTTTTCTACTTGACAAATCCTATTTTTCCTTGTATATTTGTATTAAGAACTTAATACAAATATACAAGGAGGTTCTGAATGCCCTGGCAATTTGACAAAGAAAGGCCCATCTACACACAGCTTCTGGAGCAAATTCGATTTTTAATCATCTCAGGCCATTATGCTGAAGGAGAAAAGCTTCCTTCTGTCCGTGACTTAGCTTCCGAGGCATCGGTGAATCCAAACACTATGCAGCGTGCCCTTACGGAGTTGGAACGAAGTGGATTAATTTACAGTCAACGAACTTCTGGACGTTATGTAACCGAAGATAGAGAACTAATCAGAAAAATGAAGGAATCTATTGGGCTGGAAAAAATTTTGACATTTTTTCATGAGATGGATCAGCTTGGATATACAGCAGAACAGGTTGTTGAGCTAATCCATAAAGTAAACAATAGCGACTATAAAGAAGCCACGAATGAAACTCCGTTTCAGTAGGCTGCGAATATTTGCCCTTGTTTCGTTTCAAACAACAAAGATAATTCAATTAAACTCTGAAAGATTAAATTTTAAAGGGGGTATCATTTTTATGAAAGAAAAGCTATTGAATAGCAAACTTGTAAGAAAGATAGTAGAAAAAAGAGGAACTTTAAAACATGACAGCATAAACTGTGTCTTCTGTGGAAAATGTGCTAATATATGTAGTATCCAATCAATAACTGTTAATAGAAAAGAGAAAGAATTACATATTAATCATGATAAATGTGTAAGATGTGGCCGTTGTATTAAAACATGTCCTAAATCTGCACTTACAATTAACAAAAACTAAAATCTCAACAATCAAATATTCTATCTTACCAAGAATATATCAAAAAAACTTTCTGCTAGACAAAATAAAAATTATAAGGAGGGGAAGTATGAATACAATATTGGAATATTCCCATGTCACGAAGCAGTTTGGTTCCATGTATGCCTTGCAGAACATAAATCTCTGCATTGAGCCAGGACATATCATTGGACTTTTAGGGCCTAATGGAAGCGGTAAAACCACATTGATAAAATTGGCCTGTGGTCTTTTAGTGCCAACATCTGGTACTATCACTGTCTGTAACCAGCCAATCGGCCCTCAGGCTAAAGCACGGATTTCTTATCTTCCTGATAAAAATTATCTCAATGATTGGATGAAAGTTTCCCAGCTTATCGACTTATTTCACGATTTCTATGATAATTTTGATAAAAATAAAGCCTATGAGATGCTTAAAAGATTGAATATTAACCCTAGCCAAAAATTAAAGACTCTTTCTAAGGGAACAAAAGAAAAGGTGCAACTCATTTTGGTTATGAGCCGCAATGCAGACCTTTATCTTTTAGATGAACCTATCGGCGGTGTGGACCCTGCTGCCAGAGATTATATTCTGCAAACCATTTTAACCAATTATAATGAACAAGGTTCCATACTTATCTCCACCCATCTGATTTCTGATGTGGAACAAGTGTTAGACCAAGTTATTTTCTTAAAAAATGGCATGGTTTCTTTACAGTCATCAGTAGATAGTATTCGCGAACAGTATAAAAAATCAGTTGATGAATTATTCAGGGAGGTATTTCAATGTTAATAAAGTTATTAAAAAAAGATTTAAAAGCTACCTACCGCTTTTTCATTCCTCTGCTATGTGGCTATGCAATTGCAGCTCTTTTAGGAAAATTTTTATTTGAGGTAATCCTGGCTTATGAAAAGTTCTCTTTTGAAGATGCCATTTTTAATGGACTCACTATTTTTACAGTTTTTTATTTTACTATATTCCTTATCTATTTTATAGCCTGCTATATCATGTCTTTGGTTTTTATTATCTTTGATTTTTATAAAACTATGGTCAGTGACCATGGATATTTAACCCATACTCTACCTGTAAAAACCTCACAGCTTATTTGGTCCAAAACTCTTGTTGGAGTATTTTGGCAAGTAATAGTAAATTTACTGGTTGGATTATCCACATTTCTGCTAGTTATAGGGCATTTTTCAGATATTCCCTTTCGTTCTTTCCTTATAGAATTTATCAAAACCATAAATCTAAATTTTATTACTTATAGTTCTTTTACCTTGATTAACATGATAATTGAATGGTTCAGCAGACCACTTATGATTTTCGCCTGCATTGCTATTGGACAGCTTTGGAAAAATCACCGAATACTAGGTTCTATTCTGGCATACATCGGAATCTATATGGCTTCACAGATTATCAATACCTTTGCCCTCATTATTACAAATGGAGCTGACATTTATCTTAAATATAACAACTTTGGATATAGCGGATATATGGTTTATACTGCTATCTTTGGAATCGCTACTACGATAATCTTTTTCCTGATTACAAACTATATCCTCTCTAATCATCTCAACTTAGAGTAGAGTCTGTATTGTTGGGAAAAGCTATTGGCAAATATTCCGCAGAGATTACTTCTAAAAAGCAGGCGTACTCGGATTAATGCTAATCATCTGGGAACCAGGCTGCTCTTTGGTCTGCATCTACATCTGAAGCCGCAGGCCAAAGAGCAACCTGATTCCAGCGTTACTTCTGGCGATATTCCTTCCCTATCATAACCTAATATCTTTATATCCTTTCCTTTCATTTATCCGCTATAGTCCTAGTGTACTGTCTTGAAGCCATTAACTATCGGATAAGAACCTTGTTCACAGTGTTTCCACATTCTCCCCTTCTTTTAACTCCATTGCTTCACCTTCATTTTCATCTTTATTGCCATCATCCCTCACCTTGGCAATGCTTGCAATATAAGTATTAGACTCTGAGTCAATATTCATCAATTTTACTCCAGAAGTATTCCGCCCAATCACAGAAATATCCTTTACACTGATTCTGATAATAATTCCCTCATTGGTAATCATCATCACATCATGGTCCTCATGAACTAGCTTGGCTCCCACAAGGTCTCCGGTTTTTTCCACAATTTTATAACACCGAACTCCTTTTCCACCTCTTTTTTGAACTGGAAATTCACTGATGTCTGTCCGTTTGCCGATTCCATTGGCAGATACCACCAGAAGAGTTTCCCCTTGGGAATCCATCTGCATTCCAACAATCTCATCATCTTCATCCAGTCTCATCCCAATCACTCCCATGGAGACACGACCAGTCACACGGACATCTGACTCATGGAACCGGATACATTGCCCCTTCTTTGTCACCATGAAAATATCCTTGGTATCATCGGTAGCCTTTACTTCAATCAGTTCGTCACCTTCTCTAAGAACAATCGCCTGAAGTCCATTTTTTCGTACATTAGAGTACTCTCTCATCGGAGTTTTCTTGGCCATGCCATATTTGGTTGCCATAAATAGATAATGGTCATCATTAAATTCCTTCATAGATACAATGGCAGTAATCTTTTCTCCTGGCATCATTTGAAGAAGATTGACAATGGCAGTTCCTCTGGCTGTTCTCCCTGCCTCTGGGATGGCATAAGCCTTTAATCGATATACTCGGCCTGTATTTGTAAAGAACATAATATTATTATGGTTCTTTGTCATAATGAGGTCTTCAATATAATCCTCATCAATGGTCTGCATCCCCTTGATTCCCTTGCCTCCTCGATTCTGGCTCCTAAAATTGTCAGGAGACATTCTCTTGATATAGCCCAAACGAGTCATAGCCACCACAGTATCATCATTTGGAATTAAATCCTCCATGGACATGTCAAACTCGTCAAACCCAATGGAAGTTTTTCTGTCATCTCCATACTTATCAGAAATAATTTGAATCTCCTCACGGATAACCTTAAGCAGCTTCTTCTCATCTGCCAAAATTTCCTTAAACTGTGCGATTTTTAGTTCTAAATCTTTATATTCTGCCTCTAATCGTCCTCTTTCCAAGCCAGTTAATGCCCTAAGCCGCATATCCACAATGGCTTGAGATTGAGTATCTGTCAATCCAAATCGTTCCATTAACTGCTGTTTTGCTGCTTGTACATTCTGAGAGCCGCGAATTATTCGGATTACCTCGTCAATATTGTCAAGAGCAATCAGCAATCCCTCCAAAATATGAGCGCGTTCTTCTGCCTTATTCAAATCATATTTTGTTCTTCTGGTGACAACCTCTTTTTGATGATTCAGATAATAGTTGAGCATCTGAAGAAGATTGAGAACTTTTGGCTGATTATTTACTAAAGCTAACATGATAACTCCAAAGGTATCCTGAAGTTGAGTATGTTTCAATAACTGGTTTAGAATGATATTTGCATTGGCATCCCGACGAACCTCAATGACAATTCGCATCCCCTGCCTGTCAGATTCATCTCTAAGGTCTGTAATTCCATCCACCTTTCTGTCCTTGACCAGTTCTGCAATCTTCTCGATAAGCCGTGCTTTATTGACCAAATATGGAATTTCTGTCACTACAATACGGCTTTTCCCATTGGGCATAGTCTCAATATCAGATACTGCACGGACACGGATTTTTCCTCTTCCTGTGCGATAGGCCTCCTCAATTCCCCGCTTTCCCATCACAGTTGCCCCAGTAGGGAAATCTGGTCCCTTTACAATCTCCATCACTTCTTCCATGGAAGTTTCCCGTTCTTCATCAACCTGATTGTCAATGATTTTGACTACAGCAGCAATCACTTCTTTTAGATTGTGTGGGGGGATATTGGTAGCCATTCCTACTGCTATTCCAGAGGTTCCATTGACAAGAAGATTCGGATAACGGGAAGGCAGCACTAGCGGCTCATTTTCTGTCTCGTCAAAGTTAGGCACAAAATCTACAGTATCTTTTCCGATATCAGACAAAAGTTCCATGGAAATTTTGCTGAGCCTAGCCTCTGTATAACGCATAGCAGCAGCGCCGTCGCCGTCCACAGAGCCAAAGTTGCCATGACCGTCCACCAGAGGATAGCGGGTGGACCATTCCTGTGCCATATTGACCAAAGCTCCATAGATAGAGCTGTCTCCATGCGGATGATATTTACCCATGGTATCTCCCACAATACGGGCACATTTTCTGTGGGGTTTATCAGGGCCATTGTTCAGTTCAATCATAGAGTAGAGGACTCTTCTCTGAACTGGTTTTAAGCCGTCTCTTACATCTGGCAGCGCGCGGGAAGCAATCACACTCATGGCATAATCAATATAAGATTTTTCCATAGTTTTTTTCAAGTCTATATCATGAATTTTGTCAAATACATTTGGTTCCATCAATTTTCTCCCATTTCACTATGAATCCCCAGATTCTAAATATCCAGGTTCTGAACATACTTTGCATTAGCTTCAATAAATTCACGTCTTGGTTCTACCTGGTCTCCCATAAGAGTAGTAAACGTCAAATCCAGTTCTGATGCTACATCATCATCCATATTTACTCGAAGCAAAATTCTTCTTTCTGGGTCCATGGTAGTCTCCCACAACTGCTCGGCATCCATCTCTCCAAGGCCCTTATATCTTTGAATCTTATTGTTATTGTCTCTGCCTATTTCTTTTAAAATAGAATTCAATTCTGGGTCACTGTAGGCATACCATACTTTTTTATTTTTTTCCACCTTATACAAAGGCGGCTGAGCTAAATACACATGTCCCTGCCGAATCAGCTCTGGCATAAAACGATATAGAAATGTCAGCAGAAGGGTACTGATATGAGCCCCATCCACATCTGCATCCGTCATAATGATAATTTTGTTGTACCTAAGCTTGGCGATATCAAAATCTTCATGAATTCCAGTACCAAAGGCAGTAATCATAGCTTTAATTTCAGCATTGCCATAAATCTTGTCAAGTCTTGCCTTCTCCACATTGAGAATCTTTCCTCTAAGAGGAAGGATTGCCTGAGTATCCCTGGACCTCGCTGTTTTGGCAGAGCCTCCTGCAGAGTCCCCTTCTACGATATAGATTTCACATTTTTCTGGGTCCTTGTTTGAGCAGTCTGCCAGCTTTCCAGGAAGTGTCATACTCTCAAGGGCAGTCTTTCTTCTTGTCAAATCTCTGGCTTTTCTGGCGGCTGCCCTTGCCCTTTGTGCTAAGATAGATTTTTCACACATGGCCTTTGCCACTACTGGATTTTGCTCTAAAAAGTAGGTAAGCTGTTCGCTGACAATGGAATCCACAGCAAGTCTTGCCTCACTGTTGCCCAGTTTTTGTTTTGTCTGCCCCTCAAACTGAGGTTCTTCAATTTTTACGCTGATAATGGCAGTCAAACCTTCTCGGATATCTTCTCCACTTAGAGAAGGTTCACTTTCCTTTAACAGTTTATTTCTTTTCGCATAGTCATTAAAAGTTTTTGTCAATGCATTCCTAAATCCTGTTAAATGGGTTCCACCTTCTGGGGTATTGATATTATTGACAAATGTATAGATATTTTCTGTATAGGAGTCATTGTGCTGCATAGAAACTTCCACTTGGACCTTGTCCCGTGTTCCCTCGCAGTAAATAACTTCTTCATACAAGGGTTCCTTGCCTTTATTTAGATATGTCACAAATTCTTTAATTCCACCTTCATAGTGAAAGGTCTTTTCTCTCTTTTCTTCTCTGTCATCTCTTAATGTAATTTTTAATGCTTTCGTCAAAAATGCGGTTTCCTGAAGACGTATTCTTAATGTATCATAATCATATACAGTTTCCTCAAATATCTCTTTGTCAGGAAGGAATGTCACTTCAGTTCCAGTTTTTTCCATAGGACAGGTTCCTGTGACTGTCACAGAACCTACTGCCTTGCCCTGTTCATAGCGTTGATGGTAAATCTTTCCGTCCTTATAAATATTCACTTCGAGCCACTCGGATAAAGCATTGACAACAGAGGCCCCTACCCCATGAAGACCGCCAGATACTTTATAGCCTCCACCTCCAAACTTCCCTCCAGCATGAAGGACAGTAAATACAACCTCCACTGCTGGAAGACCGGCCTTCTTCTGAATATCTACGGGAATTCCCCTCCCATTATCAACAACAGTAATCGAGTTATCCACATTGATTTGCACATCAATTTCTGTACAAAATCCGGCCAATGCCTCGTCCACCGAATTATCCACAATTTCATATACAAGATGATGAAGTCCTCTGGCAGATGTACTACCTATATACATGCCAGGCCGTTTCCTTACTGCTTCTAGTCCCTCTAATATTTGTATTTGATCTGCACTGTACTCTGTAGCCATTAGCTTCCTCCTTCTTTCTTGCATTCAGAACATGTAACAGTTCTGATACATTCCCTGTTACAAAAATATATCTTAAATTTAACAAACAACACTGATAACATTTTCTCCCTGGTCCGCTGCCTGCCGGAAAAATTTCTTTACTTCTTTAAAATAAAACCATACATACTCAAAAAATTGTTCTTCCTCTTCCTCATCCATTACAGGATAGACTTTATTTTCAATCATAGCTTTTAAATCAAACTTTTCCCGAAAATCAGCTTCCTCCCAATTTTCCAGCTCATCTGCCAACAAAACTACAATATCTTTTGTGAGCAGTCGTGCAGGGCCATATCCCATATCATCATCATTGATAGGTTCCCCACCAAGTACCAGTTGGCTCAAAAAATTGTCTTCATCCAATTCCCATACCTCTCCTGTCAAAGTAAAATGAATGGCATGCCAGGCTTTATCAATGTCCAGCATCTTATCATCATCACTTGAACTATGAAAAACAGAATCTCCCTCCTGAATCTCTTTTACCTTTGCATCATCTGCCCGAAGATAGTATTGAATCATTCCCATATTGCTACGCCTCCTAACTTTCTATTGTCACCTTTCCATTCATGACTTTATAAATCTTGTCTATAGGAAACCTGTGGTTGATAAAATCTTCAACCCCAGTACAGGTAATCATAGTTTGGATATCCTTTATTCCTGCTAAAAGCTGCTCTTGTCTTCCCCCGTCCAGCTCGGAAAGTACATCATCCAACAAAAGTACTGGATAATCCCTTACTAACTGCTTAACTAATTCTATCTCGGACAATTTTAAGGATAGAGCTGCTGTCCTCTGTTGCCCTTGAGAGCCAAATTTTCTGATGTCAATGCCATCTACCAAAAAGCTGATATCATCTCTATGTGGGCCTGTGGTGGTGGTTCCCAGCCTGATATCCATCTCCCTGTTAAAACAAAGCTTTTCTGCAAACTGAGAGACCAATACATTGGGTTCATAGGCAAGAACTAGGGCTTCTCTTCCACCTGAAATCTGATTATGAGTTTTTCTCACCATTCCATTAAGCTTTCCCACAAAATCTTCCCTACATCGGATAATTTCCTTTCCATACATCAGAAGCTGGACATCCCATACTTCCAAGGTCTCTTTATATTCAGGCCGAAAATTTAACTCCTTTAGCAGCTTATTTCTCTGAAGAAGCACTCTGTTATATTGGACTAGAGAGTGGACATAGAGTTTATCAAGTTGACATAACTCTAAATCGAGAAATCGTCTCCTCTCGGAAGGGCCATTTTTAATAATATTTAGGTCCTCTGGAGAGAAGAATACCACATTCACTATCCCAAACAACTCACTGGCCTTCTTGATAGGAATCTTGTTGATAGCAATACCTTTAGGCTTATTTTTCTTTAAATGCATATCAATTCGATAAGGCACATTTGACTTTCTTACATTCAGTTTAATATGGGCTTCCTCCTCATCAAACCGAATTATCTCTTTATCTTTGCTTCCCCGATGGGATTTTGTAGTGCTGCATACATATACAGCCTCTAACACATTGGTCTTGCCCTGGGCATTATCTCCATACAGGATATTGGTACCAGAGCTGAAATCCATATGTAATTTCTCATAATTTCTGTAATTTTTCAGTTCTATGGATTCAATAATCATGTTTAAGCTTCTATCCTTATGATTTGTCCCTGAAAACTAACTTCATCTCCAGCTCGCAGCTTTTTCCCTCTCTGGTATTCCACTTGGCCATTGACGTTCACTTTGCCGTCTAAAATGGCGTATTTTGCATCAACGCCAGACTCTACCAATCCTGCTGCCTTGAGAGCCTGGCTTAATTTTATATAATCTTCTCTTAATTTGATGGATTCCATGAAATTCCTTTCTTCAAACTAAACTTCTATGCAGCTTTTGATATTGGAGCAATCACTGTCAGTATTCTCAATCTGTTTGTTTGTCTACTTGCCAATCTGATATCCATGATTTGATATAAGCTGGCTTGCTTGTTCTCATTGAGGATTTTGTCTAAGGCTTTCATAGTAATCCCCTAAATGGTAGCTGCGTTAAAATTGACAGGAAGAATGAGATAAATATAAGTCTCTCCAGAATCTTTGATAAAACATGGAGATTTGGGGTTCATCATATATAAATCCACATCTTCATCATCAATAATGCGCAGAGCATCCATTAAAAATTTGGGATTAAATCCAATCATAATGTCTTTTCCTGTCTTGCGGATAGAAACCTTGGAATTCATGGTTCCAAAGCTGGAATTCATCTTTAATTCCATCACATTATCTAAAACATTTAAAATAATCGGTTTTTTATCGTTCTCTCGTATCAAAATGCTGGCTCTGTCAATATTATCTAAAAATTCCCTTTTATTGAGAGTCACCTTTGTCTCATAATCGCTCGAAAGCATCTGTTCAATGCGAAAATACTCGCCTTCTATCAAACGAGATACCACTACTGTAGAGTCAAATTCAAATAAAATGTGATTTTTGCTGAAATAGATAAGGACTTCGCTTTCATTATCTCCGTTTAAAATCTTGCTGATTTCACTGAGAGTCTTGCCAGGAACAATCACTTTTATATCTTCATATTTTTCTTTTAAGCTGATTTTTCGGATAGACATTCTATGACCGTCAAGGGAAACCACCTTCAACTCATAATCTGCCACCTGGAAAAGCTCTCCTGTCATCATCTTATTGCTGTCATTGACAGAGATAGAAAACAGAGTTTGGCGAATGACTTCTTTTAAGGTAAATTGTGAAAGGGCAATGTGGAGGTCCTTTTCAATATAGGGGAGATAAGAAAATTCCTCTCCATCTTTTCCCTGAATATGAAATACGGAGGATTCACAAGTAATGGTTGTGGTATATTTAGGGTCTGATTCAATGGTAATCAATGATTCTCCGCCTGACAGCTTTCGGATGATTTCGGATAAAAGCTTTGCATCAAGAGCAATCTTTCCATGTTCTATGATATCACCTTCCACCTTTGTCTCAATTCCCAGTTCCATATCATTGGCAGTAAGTTTAATCTCATTGCCAGAAGCATCAATCAAGATACATTCTAAAATAGGCATAGTGGTTTTTGAGGGAACAGCTTTCAATACAATGTTAATGCCATTAAGTAAATCGTCTTTTTTGAATGTCAACTTCATAAATGTGGATAACTCCTTTACTGGTTCGTGGTCTATAAAGAAAGATATATATTAATTAATTTTAGTAGTAGTAGTAGTAGGGGCTGTGGATTTGTGGAAAACTTAAGAATTGTTCTGAATTTAAAGGAAAATTCAGGTATAGTTCATGTGGAAAACCATGTGAATAATGTGTATATTAAATGTGGATATTAAGGTACTTATCCACAGAGGAAAAATTCAAAAAAATTCTCAAGAAATTATCCACAAAGTTTCAACAGGTTGTCCACAGGTTTATCCACATAGTTGTCCACAGCTTTATTCATCATTTTATTGTGGGTTAAGCTTCTTTTTTAAGATTTCTATTGTGTTAGCAGTGGTGGTATTTGTCTTTAAATCTGCTGCAATCTTATCTCTACCATGAATGATGGTGGTATGGTCTCTTCCACCTAAGAGCTTGCCGATCTCCTGTAGAGGAGTTCCAGTGATTTCTTGGCATAGATACATACATATCTGTCGTGGGTAAGCAATATTTTTGCTGCGCTTTTGGGAAGCAATATCAAGAGGTGTCAATCCAAAATGGTCTGCCACAACCTGAATGATTAGGTTTGCTGTGACCTTTCGTTCTGCATTAGGAGAAATGATATCTTTTAAAGCTTCTTCTGCCAATGCAATGGTAATCTCTTTATTGTGGTCTAACTTTGACAAAGCTACAATCTTTGTAAGGGCGCCTTCCAATTCACGGATATTGGATTTTATATTGGTGGCAATATATTTGATTACTTCATTGTCTATATTATACCCTTCTAAATCTTCTTTTTTGCGGAGAATCGCCATTCGAGTTTCATAGTCAGGAGATTGGATATCTACAGTTAATCCCCATTCAAACCGAGAACGAAGCCGTTCCTCCAAGGTTTCGATATCTTTTGGCGGTTTATCGGATGATATGATAATCTGTTTTTTGGATTCATATAAAGCATTAAATGTGTGGAAAAATTCTTCCTGAGTACTTTCTTTTCCAATGATAAATTGGATATCATCAACAAGGAGTACATCATTATTCCGATATTTTTCTCTAAATTCTGTAGGGGTAATATTGTTTTTATTACGAATGGCATCAATTAGCTCATTTGTGAATTTTTCAGAGGTTACATATAAAATTTTAGCGTCTTTGTTATTTTTTAGTATGAAATGGGCAATCGAATGCATCAAATGGGTTTTGCCAAGTCCCACCCCACCATAGATAAATAGTGGATTGTATACTTCCCCTGGAGATTCCGCCACAGCAAGGGCAGCAGCATGGGCTAAGTTATTGTTAGCACCTACGACAAATGCATCAAACGTGTAACGAGGATTTAAATTAGCAGTTTGAATGGCGCTTTTCACATCGCCACTAGCTGACAGCAGATGCTTAGATTGATCTTGGTCCTCATCCTTTGTGATAAATTCTACGGTACATGCAAAACCTGTGACTTCTTCAATGGTGACTTGAAGAAGAAAACCATATTTTTTTCGGATATAGGTGACAAAATTGGCATCTGGTGCCAAGACATTCACAGTCGTCCCCTCCACAGAAGAAACTTTTAATGGCAGAAGCCAGGTTTTATAGGAAACATCTAAAAGCTCATGTTCCTCTTTTAAATGGAGAAGGATTTGCTCCCACTGTTCGTTTAATTGTTCGAGAATATCTGGCATAATTTATCTCCTATCATGTATAAAAAGGTAAAATTGCACATTTGCCCAATCTATACCTATTTTACAATAGGAAGAATTTTTTTTCAATGAAAATAGGAAAATAATGTGGATAAGTTTGCAAGTTATGTGGGTATACCTATAAAAATCACATAGATAGAAGGGGTTATCCACAATATAAGAAAAGCAATAAATGAGTTATAAAAGTGGAAAAAGATGGGAAAAATAGAAATAATAGGCGAATAAGGGGCAAAAGTTAAGAACAATTTTTAATGTTATCCACAAGTTATCAACAAAATGTGGATAACTTTAAGGTTGACGGATTTATTTAGGTTTTATATAATCCCCATGTATCAAAAAAGCATTGTATCTTGAAAAAGAACAGTAGCAGGAGGTAAGAAAATGAAAACAAAAGACACTCGTTACTTGACTAGTGTTGCACTTATGGCAGCAATCGTCATTCTTTTGGCCAATACGCCTTTAGGAATGATTCATCTGCCAATCATTAAGGCAACAACTGTCCACATTCCAGTTATTTTAGGAGCTATTCTTTTAGGTCCATGGGCTGGAGCACTTCTTGGAGGAATCTTTGGGATTTGTTCTATGATTAGCAATACTGTAGCCCCCACATTGCTCTCCTTTGCCTTTTCCCCATTTATGAGTATGACAGGTATTCTAGGGGCTTTCAAGGCAATATGGATTTCTGTAGGCTGTCGTGTTTTGATTGGAGTAGCGGCTGGTTGGTTGTGGATTGTTTTTAAAAAGTGTAAGCTTGACCCAGTAATAGCTCTTTCAGTTACAGGGTTTGTCGGCTCTATGGTGAATACTATCTGTGTCATGGGGAGTATCTATGTGCTTCTTGCCAAAGAATATGCTCAGGTAAAAAGTGTTGCTGTGGATGCAGTATGGGGGTTAATTATGGCAACCATTACAGGCTCTGGAATTCCTGAAGCCATTGCTGCAGCAATTTTGGTGGCGGTTATTGGAAAAATACTGCTAAAGGTGGTTAAAAGTGCTTGACTTTGGGGAATTCGTTCTATATAATTTAGAAGATGTTTAATTTAGAATAGTCTTAATGTGCTTATGTAGAGAAAGCTGCCTGCACAGCCTAGTTAGGATATGCAAGGGCAAGCGATTAAGGTAAGTAAGGATAAGAGGAGGTGCCCACATATGAAGATGACATTTCAGCCGAAGAAAAGACAACGATCGAAAGTTCATGGCTTCAGAGCCAGAATGAGTACTCCAGGCGGAAGAAAAGTGTTAGCTGCCAGAAGAGCAAAAGGAAGAGCAAGATTATCTGCTTAATGAATCAGGCCGCAAGAAATTGTGGCCTTTTCTTTTCTGTATATTTTTTATAGAAAAATCAGCAATTCAAAATTTGTAAGCAGACAGGCAGGGAGGTTTGATGAGAAGATTTCCGTCAGTAAAAAAGAACAGTGATTTTCAGATAATCTACAAGAACGGAAAATCCTATGCCAATAAGCTGTTAATCATGTATGTGTATCATACAGGAGATAAGGAGAGCCGAATAGGAATCTCCGTCAGTAAAAAAGTGGGGAACAGCGTGGTGAGACATCATGTGACCCGTTTAATTAGGGAAAGTTTTCGATTGCACAGAGAGCAGTTGAATTCTGGATTAGACATCGTTGTGGTTGCACGAGCAGCAGCCAGGGATTCAGATTACAAAAAAATTGAAAGTGCATACAGGCACTTGTGCGGACTGCATAACATTATGAAAGAATCGAAGTGATATGATAATGATAAAAAAGGGATTGATACTGTGTATTCGAGGATATCAGGTTTTTTTATCACCTTTAAAAGTAAGAAATCACTGTATCTACACACCTACGTGCTCTCAATACGCCATTGAAGCACTACAAAAGTATGGTGTTGTGAAAGGTTTATGGTTGTCTGTCAGGAGAATACTTCGGTGTCATCCTTGGGCAGAAGGCGGTTATGACCCAGTTCCGTAACGATGAGGAGGTAGTTCATTGGATTTTTTAGTACTGACAAAAGCAGGAGGTATTTTGGGACCTATTGCCCAGATATTAGGGTGGGTCATGGAAGCATTATTCCGTTTTACCAGCATGTTTGGTGTAGTGAATATTGGCCTTTGTATTATCCTGTTCACAATAGCTATGAAGCTTCTCATGCTGCCACTTACCTTAAAGCAGCAGAAGACAAGCAAACTAATGGCAGTTATGCAGCCAGAGATTCAGGCAATTCAAAAGAAGTATAAAGGGAAAAATGATAATGACTCCATGATGAGGATGAATGTGGAGACAAAAGCAGTTTATGAGAAATATGGCACTTCCATGACTGGCGGCTGCCTTCCTCTTTTAATCCAACTTCCCATCATGTTTGCATTGTATCGGGTTATGTATAATATTCCGGCCTATGCAAGTTCTGTAAGAAAGTATTTTGATCTAATCATCGGAAAATTGCCTGCAGGTTTTGCATCTTCAGAAGTCTTTACCCGCCTGGCTGAGACCCATAATCTGGCAAATGCTGATTATTCCAATATGGATAAAGTGGTGGATTTGCTCTATAAGTTGACAGATAAACAGTGGGGAGAGCTTGCATCTGCATTTCCAGATATTGCCAATGTAGTCAGCGCAACTGGAGAAAATGTAATTGATGCTATCAATGGTATGCAGCAGTTTTTAAGTATGAATATTACTTATACCCCGTTTAATGTATTAAAAGAATTTTTAAGCAATAGTTCCCAGGTTTCTATGGTAACAGCATTCATTGCTCTTATGATTCCGGTATTATCTGGTTTAACCCAGTGGTACAGCACAAAACTGATGAGTTCTACCCAGCCTCAGATGAATGATGAGGAGAACCCAAGTGCTGCCATGATGAAATCTATGAATGTGTACATGCCTTTGATGTCTGTATTTTTTTGTTTTTCTTTTCCATTGGGAATTGGCCTTTACTGGGTTGCCAGCAGTTTGCTTCAGGTAATACAGCAGGTTGGCGTGAATGCATATTTGAGCAAGGTTGACATTGACAAGCTCATTGCCCAGAATGTGGAGAAGGCAAACAAAAAGCGTATTAAGAAAGGGCTTGCACCCACAAAGGTGAATATGAATGCTGCTCAAACAATTAAAAATCTTCAGGAGGCTGAGAAAAAAGAGGAAGCTGCAAGGACTGCTAAGATTGAAAAATCGAGAGAGATTATGAAAGAGTCCACTGCCTACTATAACCAGGATGCAAAACCAGGTAGTCTGGCAGCAAAAGCAAATATGGTGCAAAAGTACAATGAAAAGCACAACAAATAGGAGGGGTACCTATGAATATGATTGAGGTAAGTGCAAAGACTTTGGACGAGGCCATTACCAAAGCATTAATTCAATTAGGAACTACCAGTGACAATCTGGAATATACAGTGATTGAAAAGGGAAGTTCAGGATTTTTGGGGCTTTTTGGAAAAGATGTAAAAATCCGTGCCAAGAAGAAACGAGAAGATAACGATTTGGAGGCATTTTTGACAACAGGAAAAATCGACAATTCTTCTCAAGAACCTACAAAAGAGAAGAAAGAACCTGTAAAAGACATAAAAAAAGAAGCTCCAAAGAAAAATCCTCCAAAGAGTCAGAAAAACTCGCAGAAGAATCAGCAAAAGGCTGTAAAAGAGCAAGCGGCTTCGGAAGCTAAAGTAGAATCTAAGGTATCTGCAAAACCAGCGGCAAAGTCTGTGGAAAAGACCACAGAGATGTTGATAGAAGCATCAACAGAGAAAACAATTTCCACGATTTCCCAGGAGATGAAAGAGGTTGAAGAAATCGCTGAGGAGAAGAAGCCAGCAAAGAAAATTGATGTGGAGGTCTGCAAGAAGGCGGCGGAAGGTTTCTTAAATCAGGTATTTGGGGCCATGGCAATGGAAGTGACACTTACTTGCTCCTTTGAGGAAAAAGAAAGAGAATTAACGATTGATATGGCAGGGGCTGATATGGGAATTTTAATTGGCAAGAGAGGACAAACCTTAGATTCCCTGCAGTACTTAACAAGTCTTGTTGTGAATAAAGAATGTGATGGCTATGTTCGGGTAAAACTGGATACAGAAAATTATCGAGACAGAAGAAAGGCAACTCTGGAATCTTTGGCAAAGAATATTGCCTATAAGGTTAAGAGAACCAGAAGAAATGTATCATTAGAGCCTATGAATCCTTATGAGAGAAGAATTATTCATGCAGCTCTCCAAAATGACCGCTATGTAATGACAAGAAGTGAAGGAGAAGAACCTTTCCGCCATGTGGTGATTTCTTTGAAAAGAGAAGGCAGAGAGAGGGAACGAAAAGACATTGGCAAAAGAGGCCATGTTCAGGCAAAAAGTCAGATAGAAGGACAAGAAGATTGACGAGATATGGGCTGTTGCAAAATATCAAATAAGCTATTTTGCAGCAGCTTATTTTTCGTGCACAGCCCCATGCAGAGGAAGTATGCCACTAAGGCGGCGCATGGGATGCGGCAAGTAGGGAAATTCTTCCTTACTCGATTTATCGTATACTAGAATTGCATTGAGACAGAAATGGAAGTTTTATTTGATTAGATTTTTAAAGGATTTTTCTGTATACATCAGGAGGTGAAAGGAATGAATACAGATACAATAGCTGCCATTGCAACTGCCATGAGCAGTTCAGGAATTGGAATTGTCAGAATCAGTGGAGAGCAAGCATTTTCTATTATGAAAAGAATCTTTAGAAAAAAGAATAATCGTCCATTAGATGTGGAAATCACCTCTCATACAGTTCATTATGGTTATATTTATGATGGAAATGAGTTATTGGACGAGGTGTTGGTTTTGGTTATGAAAGGGCCTCACAGCTATACTGCTGAGGATACGGTTGAAATAGACTGTCATGGTGGTGTGCTGATGATGAAAAAAATTTTGGAAACAGTACTCAAGTATGGCGCAAGACCAGCAGAGCCAGGAGAATTTACAAAGCGAGCCTTTTTAAATGGAAGGATTGACTTGTCAGAAGCAGAAGCAGTGATTGATGTTATCAATGCCAAGAATCAATATGCATTAAAAAACTCTGTAAAACAGTTGAGTGGCGGAGTTTCGAGAAGGGTCAAAGAGTTAAGAGAGAAGATTCTTTATGAAACTGCATGGATTGAATCAGCTCTTGATGACCCAGAACATATCTCTCTGGAAGGGTATTCGCAAGGTCTAAAAGAGAGATTAGAGCCTATGATAACAGAACTCAAAAAGTTGTTAGCTTCCTCAGATAATGGGCGTATTATGACAGAAGGAATCAAAACTGTTATTTTGGGAAAACCCAATGCAGGAAAATCTTCTCTTTTGAACGCACTTTTAGGAGAAAACAGGGCTATTGTAACCGATATTGCAGGAACCACCAGAGATACTTTGGAGGAGCAGATACGGATGCAAGGAATCAGCTTGAATATCGTGGATACAGCGGGAATTCGAGATACCGAAGATTTGGTGGAACAAATTGGGGTATCACGGGCAAGAGAGGCAGCAGAGGATGCAGATTTGATTATCTATGTAGCAGATTCTTCCATTCCTTTAGATAAAAATGATGAAGATATTATGAGGTTGATACAAAGCCGAAAAGCTGTGGTTCTTTTAAATAAGACAGATTTGGAATCTGTTATAACAAAAGAAGAATTGGAACGAAAAACAGGAAAAACAGTTATTGGAGTGTCAGCTAAGGAAGAAACCGGAATCGAGGAGTTAGAAGAAATTATAAAGGCGATGTTTTATAAAGGAGAACTTGATTTTAACGATGAAATTTATATTACAAATATTCGACAGAAGGCAGCATTGCAGGAGAGCTATAATAGCCTTATGATGGTTATGGAAGGAATTGAAGCTAGAATGCCAGAGGACCTCTATTCCATTGACTTAATGAATGCCTATGAACAATTAGGAAAGATGATTGGGGAAGCAGTGGAAGAAGATTTGGTGAATGAAATATTTGGTAAGTTTTGTATGGGAAAATAGCTGTTAAATGGCAGAATAGCCTAACAACAAAGGAGATGAATAATATATGCCTTATCTAGAAGAAAGTTATGATATTGTAGTAGTAGGTGCAGGACATGCAGGGTGTGAGGCAGCTCTGGCTTGTGCAAGACTTGGATTAGAGACAATCATGTTTACAGTAAGTGTGGATAGTATTGCCTTGATGCCCTGTAACCCCAATATAGGAGGAAGCTCTAAAGGTCATCTGGTTCGAGAGTTGGATGCCCTTGGAGGAGAGATGGGCAAAAATATTGATAAAACCTTTATTCAATCGAAAATGCTAAACGAATCCAAGGGACCGGCTGTCCATTCTCTGCGGGCGCAGGCAGATAAGCAGGATTATACCAGACAGATGAGAAAAACTTTGGAAAACACCAATCATCTGACTATCCGCCAGGCAGAGGTGGCAGAGATTGTGGTAGAGGAAGGAAAAATAACTGGAATTAAGACCTTTTCAGGGGCTATCTACGATTGCAAGGCAGCCGTGCTGGCCACAGGTACTTATCTCAATGCCAGATGTATTTATGGAGAAGTAAGCAATGCTACAGGGCCTAATGGACTTCAAGCTGCCACACATTTGACAGATTCTTTGAAGGCCAATGGAGTCGAGATGTTCCGATTTAAGACAGGTACTCCGGCCAGAGTGGATAAGAGAAGTATTGATTTTTCCAAAATGGAAGAACAGGTTGGAGATAAGAGGATAGTACCATTTTCTTTTTCCACAGACCCAAGTTCTATACAGAAGGAGCAGGTTTCTTGCTGGCTTACTTACACAAACGAGAAAACACATGAAATTATCCGTGCTAACTTAGACAGGTCGCCGCTATTTTCAGGAGCTATAGAAGGAACTGGCCCAAGGTATTGCCCTTCTATTGAAGATAAAGTGGTGAAATTTCCAGATAAATCCAGGCATCAGGTCTTTATTGAGCCAGAGGGACTGTATACTAATGAAATGTACCTGGCTGGAATGTCCAGTTCCTTGCCAGAAGATGTACAGTATGCAATGTATCAGACAGTACCTGGTCTTGAAAATGTAAAGATTGTGAGAAATGCCTATGCGATTGAATATGATTGTATCAATTCTAGACAGTTAAAAGTAACTCTGGAGTTTAAGGCAATCGAGGGACTATTTAGCGGCGGACAGTTTAATGGAAGCTCTGGATATGAAGAAGCAGCAGTTCAAGGATTTATGGCTGGTGTCAATGCAGCTATGAAAGTTATGGGGAGAGAACCCTATGTGTTGGATCGTTCTCAGGCATATATAGGAGTTTTGATTGATGATTTAGTGACAAAAGAAAATCATGAACCATATCGAATGATGACTTCAAGGGCAGAATATCGTTTACTTTTGAGACAAGATAATGCAGATTTACGACTTCGCTCCATTGGACATGAAATTGGCTTGGTCAGTGACGAGGAATATGAGAGGGCTTTAAAGAAAGCGAAGGATATTGAAGAAGAAGTCAACCGCCTGGAACATGCTACTATTGGGGCAAGCCCAAAGGTTCAAGAATTTTTAAGAAAATATGGAAGCACAGAGCTCAAAACAGGAGCTACTCTGGCAGAACTCATACGAAGGCCAGAACTTAACTATGCTCTAGTAGCAGAAATTGACGAGAGACGACCAGATTTGCCAGAAGATACTGCAGAGCAAATCAATATCAATATAAAGTATGAGGGATATATTCGCAGACAGAAGCAACAGGTTTCCCAGTTTAAAAAGTTGGAAAATAAAAGGTTAAATGTGGATTTTGACTATGCATCTGTGAAAAGTCTTCGCAAAGAGGCAGTACAAAAGCTCAATCTATATAAACCGATGTCAATTGGACAGGCTTCCAGAATATCTGGAGTATCTCCAGCAGATATCTCTGTGCTGTTGGTACATTTGGAGCAGCTTCGCCATCCACAGAAGAATGGATAATCTATGATAATTATTGTGAAGAAGCAATGAATAGATAGTTAGAAATATTAGGTAAAACTTGAGTATGTTTTTTTCAAAAGTAAATAAAAAAAGATAAAAAGGATAGGAGGATTGTCAAAATGGCAGATATCAAATTTGAGATTAAGAAGGAACTAGGAACAATTTCTTCCAGTGCAAAGGGATGGAATAAGGAGGTCAACCTAGTTTCCTGGAATGGTGCAGCTCCGAAATATGATATTCGAGACTGGTCTCC
This sequence comes from Hungatella sp. UBA3402, assembly GCA_002358555.1. GTDB lineage: Bacteria > Bacillota > Clostridia > Lachnospirales > Lachnospiraceae > UBA3402. The sequence goes on from DEPC01000074.1 coordinate 22,292, forward strand.
AGAACATGAGAAGATGGGAAAAGGAATTACTTTGACTGAGGAGGAGGCAAGACAGCTCTTTACAATATTGTCAGAGATTTTTGAGGATAAACATGATAATCCATGAGAAGTAAAGCATTTTTGTTCTCATCACCAAAAGCTAGTAAAAAGAAGTTTTTATGTTAAATATGCGATGGGTATGAAAGCTGCTTTCTGGCAGATGTATATCATAATTTGTGATAGGTTTGTACGAAAGGAAGAAGCATAGCAGGCTATATTGACTGAATTTGAGACAAAGTTTGCGCAAATTTCATAGAATACTGAGTGAAAGAATAGGAGTTGTCTATGAGAAGACAATTTAACGAGTTAATGAGGCAAAGTCTAAAAGAATTTTCTATCCATTTGTCAGAAAGACAAGAAGAGCAATTTTATCAATACTATCAATTACTGCAAGAGTGGAATAAAGTAATGAATCTTACTGCCATCACAGAGATGGAACAAGTAGTTGCCAAGCATTTTGTAGATAGTCTTGCTCTGGTGAAAGTTATTTCTAAAGAAGAAATAAATGAGGGAGAGATTATAGATTTAGGAACAGGGGCAGGATTTCCAGGAGTACCACTCAAGATTGCATTTCCTGATAGTAAAATTACCCTATTGGATTCTCTAAATAAAAGGATTAAATTTCTAGAGGAAGTTATCAACAAATTGGAATTAAAGGGAATTTATACCGTTCATGGGAGAGCAGAGGATTATGGAAGAAAGGAAGATTATCGGGAAAAATTTGGATTATGTGTGTCAAGGGCAGTAGCAAATTTAGCCACATTGTCTGAATATTGTATTCCTTTCGTAAAAATAGGAGGACAATTTATTTCTTATAAATCCGAAAATATTCAAGAGGAGGTTCACCAGGCAGAGAAGGCCGTCAAATTGCTGGGAGGAAGTCTAGAAGATGTGGTACAGTTTGCTCTTCCAGATTCTGATATGAAGAGAACTTTTATAAAAATAAGAAAAATAGAGGGTACAGCAAAAAGATACCCAAGAAAAGCAGGTTTACCTGGAAAAGAACCATTGGGTATACATTAACTCCCATGGTAAGATACCATTAGTTCATTAGTAATGGACTTTTATATTTTTCATCATTATAAGAAAGCCCTTTTCAGGCTTTCAATTTATATATTGGATTACAAAATTAATTTGTTATGCTAATTAAAGTTTTGTAGGCAGAAGTAACACATAGAAGAAGGATGCTCCCTGTGCTGCGTCTTCGGAGTCAGTAACACTAAGTCCCTATCTAGCTGCTAAAAGCAGTAACAAAAGTTCCTAAACTCGCTGAGCTCGGACAATAGGGATTTTTGCTCCTAACACAGAGTTGTGGGAACTAAGAGTTACTAAGGTTCCTGTAGATGCAGGGCTGCGGGTATCTGGTTTGCTGCGTTACTCTTGCCTACCAATTTTAATGACCACAAATGAGTCAATTTAAAAAATGAGGAAACTTAAATTTATACTATATTGATAAGTTTAGTTTTTATGGATACACAATTCTGAAAAGGGCATTTAAAAATTTTTTAATTGATAGCAAACAATAATTAGATATCAATCTATTAAAAACTCGAATAACCATTTTTATGATAAACTTTCTTTCTCAATTATTAAGTAAAAAAGGTGCGAACATAAGACAAAAATTCTGCTGGTTTTTCTACATGAGGAAGATGACGAGTTCCTTCAATGATGGAATATTCAATAGCTGGATTATATTTTATATATTCAAGAATCAGTTCCTTTATATTGTTTTGAAGTCCTCCACCAATTAAATAAATACTGTTATCAATTCTCTTTAATGCATTTGTGATATTGCAGTTAGTATAATTGCAGCGTACACATGCATAGACAGATTTTGGAGAAAACCCAAGATGAGCAGCTTCATAGTATGCATCGATAAAGGAGCTTTCATTGATATAGACTTTTTTTAAAGAGTTCTTACTTACAGCGATATGGTATAGGAGAGTCCCTATGACTGGAAGGTCTAGGAGACGCTTATAATATTTGGAATACGGTCCAGGTAGTTGGCTACAAGTATTGATGCTGGTTGGGTTGATAAGCATCAAACGGTTAAATAAATGTGGATTATTGTTGCAGGCCATAATAACAAAAGAAGCCGATGCACCAGTAGCAATAATATCAGTGCGATGACTGATGATGGATTTGATAAAATCTGAAATAAGTTGCACATAGAGATAGTTTGTATAAGTCAGATATGGTTTTTCAGAGCAGCCACATCCAAGTAAGTCTAATACATATACAGTATGCTCTTTAGAAAGAGCAGAAATTACCCTATGCCATTCATAGCTGCAAGAGGCAGCGCTCAAATCATGAACTAAAAGCAAAGGAGTACCATTTCCAGTTTTTTTATAATAGATATTGCCAAGTCTCCAATGAAAACAATTTGCTTGTGTATCTGGTAAAATCTCTTTGGAAGTTGCAGACAGTTTGATAAATTTATTAATCAGACTGATGCTGACAATCGAACTGCTAGATAATATCAGGGAGGTAATCAATTTATTTTTGGTCGTCATAGCGAACTCCTTCTAAATGATAGATAAATCTGCTTTTATATTTGTAAAAGCAATAAAAAAGATAGATTTCAATATTGTTTCACGTGAAACAATATAGGATGAAAATTTGTTGACACTAAATCTTTTAACGGTTAATAAAGGATATTTATCAAATTATTAACAATTTTATTATATAATATTACTAAAACAGTTACAATCATTTATAGAATAAAATTATTCTAAAAGGTTGGATAGCCATGAAAGTATGTTATTTTAATTTAGCTTGAGATTTCGTGAACGCAAAGTTAAAATTTTTATTTCAAATTACAAAAACACCTTTGAATGTTAAAGACCATCTTCAAAGGTGTTTTTCATGAGAAGCAATTTTTATATAAAATTTCTATTGTAGATTCATTTTATAGCAACGCTTTTAAATCTGTAAACAGTTAGTATCATAGAATTTTAGTGAAATTTATCGTTGTTTGATTTTAAATTGTCTAACTAGATTTTCTAGTATCTGGGCTTGACTTGAGAGCTCTTGGCTGGCTGCTGCGCTTTGCTCGGAGGTAGCGGAATTGGTCTGCACTACACTGGAAATTTGGTCAATTCCCAATGTTACCTGTGCAATAGATGCTGCCTGCTCCTGAGAAGCTTTAGAAATCTCATGGACTAATTTTGATGATTCTTCAGAGGAACGAACAATACGTTCAAGAGATGCTGCAGTCTGATTTGCTATATCAGCACCCTCTTGTACAGAATGAACAGTTGCCTCAATGAGAACTGCTGTGTTCTTAGATGCCTCTGCAGATTTGCTGGCTAGATTGCGTACCTCATCAGCTACTACAGCGAATCCCTTTCCTGCGGAACCGGCACGGGCGGCTTCAACTGCTGCATTCAAGGCAAGAATATTGGTTTGAAAAGCAATATCCTCAATAGTTTTAATAATTTTACTGATTTCAGAGGAAGAATCGTTGATTTGATTCATAGCAAAGGTCATCTGCTCCATTTGCTTTTTACCGTGTTCCAATTCTGTAGCAGCAGACAAAGCCTGCTGGCTGGCTAACTTTGCATTTTCTGCATTATTTGCTACATGATTATGTATTTCATTAATGGTGGCAGCCAATTCTTCTACAGAGGATGCTTGTTCTGTGGTTCCTTGGGAAAGAGCTTGGGCACCACTAGCTACCTGCTCTGCGCCACTGGCTACCTGTTCTGCACTCTCGTTTAACTTTTTAAAGGTATTGTTCAATGTATTGATGGTACGTTGAAAAGATTCTTTGATAGGGGTAAAATCTCCTACATATTCCATATGCATTGCCAAAGTGAGGTTTCCTTTATCAAGTTCCGCTAAAGATGAGGAAATATCTCCGATATAGTCACGCCAGGTCTGTACAGTTTTTGCGAGTGCCTGAGTCAAATCTCCTATCTCATCCTCAGCTTGGAATATAACTACTTCATCTTTAAGATTTCCCAAGCTAAGTTTTTTTAGACGTTCAGATGCATCTTTAATAGGGTCTGCCATCCGTTTGGCTATTGCGGAAATTGCAATGATACCAATTAAAAAAATAATCAAACCAGAAAGAAATATCACCAGTATGGACAAAAGACAGGCTCTCATGGAGGCGTTAAGTTCATCCTGGATAATAGGTAACATATCCTCTTCATAATTTCCTGTTCCGATATACCAGCCATAAGGTGCAAATTTTTTGATAAAACCTCTTTTGGCCTTGGCTTCCGATTCTCCAGGCTTTGAAAAATAAAAATCTATAAATCCTCCATCTGGTTTATCTCCAGCAGCAATAGTATCTCGCACAAAATAGTTGCCTTTTTCATCTTGCGAGTTATAACGGTTGGTGCCTTCCACATCAGGATTAATATGAACGGCATTTACTCCGTCTGCCATATCTGCCCAAAAATATCCAGCTCCATTATTGTATCTGGTAGAGCGAACAATATACTTGGCATTTTCTATGGCCTCTTCTTCTGTAATCAGACCATTCTGATACTTGTCGTATTCTGCTTGTAGTACTCCAATCATACATTCCACTTGGCTTTGAATTATTTGGTCTAACTTTTCCTTTTTGGCATCAATAGTTTTGTCATAGGCACTTTGCAGAGACAGATACGATAGACAGGAAAGCAAAAATACAGCCACAAAAGTAAGAATACCAATGCTTAAAATCAGTTTTCCACGCAGCTTGAGCTTCTTCATAAAAGAACCCTCCTTTATTAAATATTATGTGGGTAATTACGAAACTCGGAAAGCCATATAATTACTGGCTTTTCGAGATTTATTTTTGCGCATTTTCTCACTTAAAGTTTAATTTTTGATTGTAGCTGCATAAAAACTTATCTCCCCAATTTTCAAATGGAATGTCTCTTATGTAGGTCAATAAATATTCATTAGTGAGCTTCGTAATTACTTATTATTTTACATCAGCAGTATAAGGAAAGCAAGTAAAATTCAATTTTAATATTCAAGAACAGATTTGGCGTTCTTGTGGCGGCATGCTGGTCAGATCAATCTTTCTTTTTGCACCCCTGCCATTATCAGATGGGGAATTAGCTTTCGCCAGGGATACAGGCAGGCTGCTCACCGCCTAATGATGAGAGTTATCCCTATCTGATATAATCAAAAATATATAAGCATTAGCAGAAGTAACACAGCAAACCAGATACCGCACAGCCCTGCGGTTTCGGAGCCAATAACGCTATGAGAAAGATACATCAGACTATAATTGTGAGTATCTTGACAGAATTTATAGAAGACGAAAGTATTAGGGAAAAATCCCTTAAAATACCTTGTTATAAGCTATATGGCATTGTAAAATAATTATGACAATTAGAGGTTAGGTTTAAAAGGAGATATTATGAAAAAGTTAGTTTTATTATTATTGCTTTTTTGTACTATGATAGGATGTTCATCAAAAAAATCTAATGGAAAAGCATCAATAGAAATTACAGTGGAAAATGAAGAATGTAACTCAGAAGAAATATTAGAAACTTCTATCCAAAATATTTCATATATCGAGATAGAAACGAAAAATCCAGAAGATTTATTTTCTGAATTTGGACTTTCTATTCTATTGCCCGAACATTCAAATTGGATAACCAATGTGGAATATACTCAGATAGACGAAACTAGTCTAGAGATTCATTACTATGATGATATTGCAAATATTGACTGCAATTTATTAGCTGTTAAGGATGGCATACTAGAGATGGAGAATAATGATTATGATGAATCAAGGGAAGAGATATGGCAAGGCAGTACCACCTCTGGACAAACCATATATGTGAAGGCGAATCATTCTGTGGATAATAAAATGATAGTTGTTACTTGGGAATATAATAATTATAAATTTGCAATTCAGGGAAATGTGCTTAATGATATGACAGATACGAATCCAATTCCTAAAACTGCACTTTTTATTATTAGCCATTTTGAATGATAGTAGAAGAAATCATAAAGCTATATTAACTTAACTCGTTGTGCCAGTTAAAATTTGAGTAATGCACGAAAGAAGGCCGTTTTAAAGAAACATAGCGGCCAATCAAAATTTGCCTGCTTTTTTGTATTAGAAGGAATCTTTGCGAAATGTTTGGCAGAATTTTCGCAATATATGCAATATATGATTCCTTTATATAATTATTTTCCTTTTCCTGTGACAACTAATAGGATTTGATAACTATACTTCCACATGGTTATGACAGATAATAAGTAATAAGGTCTTGCTCATTATATTTATTTTGTTGGGCCAACTGCTATAATAGATATAACAACTATCGAAAACTAGAACGATTTGTAGTTCTATTTTGTAGGACTGCCGACTATCAGCAGCAAACCAAATACCCCACAGGCCTGCATCTACAGGAGCCTTAGTAACTCTTAGTCTCTAGCCGCAGAACAGAGAAAAAACTTTTTTCAAGTGTTACTTCTGCCTAACTAACACAACCAGTTATATTGATAAGCTACTTTACTTGTCTATATCGCGTATGGGCAAGTATAGTTATCTATCTTACTATTTTTATAAATCAAATGTTCCAATATTTATTGTAATATCAGTATATAATGAGATATTAACTAAAAGAAAATATAGAGTTTATAGCTTTTTAACAATTTGGTGATATACTTATCGCTATGCCTGCTATTAGGGTGTGTCTGAGTAGTTTTCAGATATACCTTAGTTGGACTTAAATTTGGTGCAAATAGAGTTTTGAAAAATATTTAAGGGGAATTATTGTTATGAGAGAGGATACAATAGATATAAATTTTTCGTCGCTTGATAGCTTACAGGCTAACAAGTGGTTGATGGAGTTTTTAAAAATAGCTGAGAATATCTTTAATGACAGTGACAATGATATTCGACTTCTTGCTAATCTTCTCGTTATGGAACGATATGTCCATACTCTTTGCCAAGGGTTGAGAGATAGAGGAAAAAGTCTTTCTTTAGGTCTGATAAGTTCGATAGACCTGCTTTGGAATTATCTGGAGGGAACTATTACTCCGATAGATTTTCAAGACTTTGCTAATGACCTCTATGCTTCTTTACTTGCTTGGAATATCGGCATGGTGGAAGATGCACCAAAAGAATTTTATGAGAAATATTTTGGCAATACAGATTGCGATGCCTATGAGCTCTTGGCGATTGAGTGGAGTTCAGGACTACTGATGCAGTTGGTAGGTATTGCAGGTGGAAGATTGACTCATGATGATTTTGATGAATTTAGAGATTGCAAGAAGGTTGACTTTTATGGAATTGATATAATGATTCATATTTTAGAAGATGCCTGTATTGAATTTCCTGGTATTTCATTATCTTCGAGTAATAAGATAGATTTAAGGAAGAAAATGGAGAAAGTTCATCAGACTCCACTCTTTCAACAAGTTATTAACTATGTTCAAAAAGATTTACAAACTGCCCTTGTAGCTACTCCAAATCAGTTTTCTATGTTACGAAATGAATACCAACAATATACAATTATTCCAGAAAAGTATGCTGCAGATTTATTGGAGTATTAGATATTTAAGAATTTTTTAGTAGAAACTTTTACGAAAAGGTACTATGTTTATTTGTCTGCTTGCGGTATAATAAATCCGATTTGTTAATTTGAACTTTTTGGTTTTGATAACTTTGTAGTTTTAGATAAAAAGTGAAAGTTCAGTGATATGTTTCACGTGAAACAATTACTATTTGGAAATGAGAGCTTTTAAGCTAAATTGTTGTAGTAATATTACTATAAGTATTGGAAAACTTCCATTAGAAAAAGGTGAGTATATTAGAAATTATCATATTTTACGAAAACAATAGGAAAAGATTTAAAAGTGTGATATACTAACCACTATATCAATGATATAAAGAAAGGAATCCAGGACATTTTAGGAGTATCCATCATTTTATCCATTATCCAAGGAATTCGCCAGATTCTGCCTGGTTTTCTTTAGAATTGAGTCAAATCTCCCACAAATTTTGAATTAAAATTTACATAAACAGTTTTTAAACGTACTTTAGAAAGGAATTATAATGGGAAGAATAATTGCAGTTGCCAATCAAAAGGGCGGTGTTGGAAAGACAACTACTGCTATTAATCTGTCTGCATGTTTGGCAGAGGCAGAGCAGGAAGTTCTGCTAGTAGATTGTGATCCCCAGGGAAATGCAACCAGCGGTGTTGGGGTACAAAAAAGTTACATAAAAAAGACAATATATGAGATGATGATTGGAGAATGCCAGGTAGAGAAATGTCTTGTTAAGAGTGCTATAAATTATTTGGATGTTCTTCCTTCAAATGTGAATTTAGCAGGAGCAGAGATTGAACTTCTCGATATGGATGAGAAAGAATCCATTTTAAAGAGAAATTTATTGCTGATTGAGCAGCGATATGACTATGTAATTATTGATTGTCCTCCTTCATTAAATTTACTGACCATCAATGCCTTAACTGCAGCTGATACAGTTTTAATTCCAATTCAATGTGAGTATTATGCACTGGAGGGATTAAATCAAGTATTAAAAACTGTAAATTTGGTTAAGAAAAAGTTGAATCCCCATTTAGAGACAGAAGGTGTAGTATTTACTATGTATGATGCGAGAACAAATCTGTCTTTAGAGGTTGTAGAAAGTGTGAAAAGTAATCTAAATCAAAATATCTATAAGACAATTATACCCAGAAATGTAAGGTTAGCTGAGGCACCGAGCCATGGAAAGCCAATAAATTTGTATGCTTCCAGGTCTACAGGAGCAGAAAGTTATCGACTGTTAGCAGCAGAAGTGATGAACAGAGGGGAGAACATCTAATGGCAAAAAGAACAGGATTGGGGAAAGGGTTAGGAGCTATTTTTGGGGAAGATATTGTAGAAAATTCAGAAACAGAACATGTTTCACGTGAAACATTTAATGGTGAAAGGAAGACAGAAAAGTTAGAAGATAAAGGGGAAGAGCTAGGAAAAGAATATAAGATAAAGCTGTCTTCTATAGAGCCGAATCAAGGTCAACCAAGAAAAGATTTTAATCAGGAATTGATTTCAGAGTTGGCAGACTCTATAAAAAAATATGGAGTTTTACAGCCACTTTTGGTACAGAAAAAAGGAGATAGTTACGAGATTATTGCTGGTGAACGCCGGTGGAGGGCAGCAAGGGAGGCAGGACTAAAAGAGGTTCCTGTGGTCATAAAGGAATATACAAGACAACAGGCAATGGAAATTGCATTGGTTGAAAATATTCAGAGACAGGACTTAAATCCTATAGAAGAAGCACAGGCGTATCAGCAGTTGATAAGAGAATTTGAATTGACACAAGAAGAAATTGCAGAGAGGGTATCTAGAAGCAGAACCGCTATTACCAATAGTATGAGATTATTAAAATTGGACGAGAGAGTTCAGGAAATGTTGGCACAGGGGAAGATATCAAGCGGACATGCGAGAGCTTTATTGACATTAGAAAATCACGACAGTCAATATCAGATTGCTTTAAAAATAGTAGACCAAAAATTAAGCGTCCGAGAAGTGGAAAAGTTAGTAAAGCTTCTAGGAAAACCTAAGAAAGAAGAAAAGCCTAAGGAAGAAGAAAGAGATTTGAGCTTTATTTTTAAAGATTTAGAAGAACGAATGAAGCAAGTTATGGGGACAAAGGTTGTTATCAATAAAAAAGATAGAAATAAGGGGCGAATTGAAATAGAATATTATTCAGAGGCAGAGCTGGAACGGCTTGTAGAACTGATTGAATCAATTAGATAAAACGATATAAAGTGAGGAAATATCATGGTAACGGAAAGCATGTTAAATAGCTGGCCGATTGATCCGGCTATTGTGATTATCAGCTTGGGAATTATAACAATTTTGCTCCTGATTATGACCATCATCTGTGTAGTGCAGAATAGCAAATTATACCGAAAATATGATTTATTTATGAGAGGTAAAGATGCCGAGTCATTAGAACTTATCATTGCAAATCAGATTGCACAGATTGAAGAGCTGAAATCCCAGGACCGTTCTAACAAAGATACTATGAAAACATTGATAAAAAGTGTAAGGGCTTCCTACCAGAAATTTGGAATGGTAAAATATAATGCATTTAAAGGGATGGGAGGAAATTTAAGCTTTGCTTTAGCTATGTTAGATATGAATAATACAGGATTTATACTCAATGCAGTGCACAGCAGAGAGGGCTGTTATCTCTATATTAAAGTAGTTGTAAAAGGAGAAACAGACAGTGCGCTATGCAGCGAGGAAAAGGATGCACTAGAGCAGGCATTAGGATATTAATGTCTGCTTTTTATTGACGGATACAAATGAAGTTGATATAATATGGCTTATGGGAATCAGGCTTTAAATTCCCATAAAAGGCAGTTTTTTCGTACCGTCCATCCGATTATAGGAAGTGGATTGTGTTTCCTATAATATGGCATATCAGAATATGATTTTGTTCTGATATAAGGTGCATGGCTTTGTACTATAATTTAATTATGAAAGGCTGACTTTGTTTTTATAATATAGTTTATGGAAATTAGAGTGTTGCTTTCCATAATAAAATCTTTGTTGTACCATCAATCTAATTATGAGAAGATGGTTTTTCTTCTTGTAATATACTTTAACAAACTAAATCACGAAAGGATTGTAAAAGGAGGAAAATTTTTTATGTCATATGTTGATGAGATTTATGCAAAAGTGGTAGAGCAGAACCCAGGAGAGAATGAGTTTCACCAGGCAGTAAAAGAAGTTTTAGATTCTTTGAAATTGGTAATTGATGCGAATGAAGAGAAATATCGCAAAGTTGCTTTATTAGAGCGTTTAGTAGAACCAGAAAGAATTATTTCTTTCCGTGTTCCATGGGTAGATGACAATGGACAGGTTCAGGTGAATAAAGGATACCGTGTGCAGTTTAACAGTGCAATCGGACCCTATAAAGGAGGACTTCGTCTCCATCCATCAGTAAATCAAGGTATTTTAAAATTCCTTGGATTTGAACAGGTATTTAAAAACTCCTTAACTGGCCTTCCAATCGGTGGCGGCAAAGGAGGGTCTAATTTTGACCCCAAAGGTAAATCTGACCGTGAAGTCATGGCATTTTGCCAGAGTTTTATGACAGAGCTGCACAAGTATATTGGTGCTGATGAAGATGTACCTGCAGGAGATATTGGTGTGGGTGCAAGAGAGATTGGATTTATGTATGGACAATATAAGAGACTCACTGGATTGTATGAGGGAGTTCTTACAGGCAAAGGATTGACTTATGGTGGTTCTCTGGCTCGTACCCAAGCAACAGGATATGGCTTAATCTATATTTTAGATGAAATGTTAAAGCACAATGGAAAAGAGCTTGCAGGTAAGACAGTAGTAATCTCTGGCTCTGGCAATGTAGCAATCTATGCTACAGAAAAAGCACAGCAACTGGGAGCAAAGGTTGTTGCTTTGAGTGATTCTAATGGTTATATTTATGACAAAGATGGAATTAAGCTGGATATTGTAAAAGATATCAAAGAGGTACGCAGAGGAAGAATTAAAGAGTATGCAGATGCTGTTTCAGGGGCTGTTTATACAGAAGGAAAAGGAATCTGGACAATTCCATGTGATATTGCCCTTCCATGTGCAACTCAGAATGAGTTAAATCTCGAAGATGCAAAAGCCCTGAAAGGTAATGGATGCTTTGCTGTAGCTGAAGGTGCCAACATGCCTTCCACAAGAGAAGCAACTGATTTCTTCTTAGAAAATGCAATGCTGTTTATGCCAGGAAAGGCAGCAAACGCAGGTGGTGTTGCAACCTCTGCTCTGGAGATGAGCCAAAATAGCCAGAGACTTTCTTGGACTTTTGAGGAAGTGGATGCGAAACTGAAAGATATTATGGTCAATATCTATGCAAAGGCGGCTGATGCAGCTGAGAGATACCATGTACCAGGAAATTATGTTGCAGGTGCTAATATTGCTGGATTTGAAAAGGTTGTAGATGCAATGATGGCACAGGGAGTAGTGTAACGGGGAATATTTCATATTTTAGGCAATGATTTTTCATACGAATATTTCTTAATAAGAACAAGAGATGAGAAATTTTTGGCGAAAGAAACTATATTGAAACGATTATATTATGTAGAAAACAAAAAGCCGTCCATAAAAACTGGTCGGCTTTTTTGTACAATATGCCCTTAATGGACTGAATGAGTAGTGGAAGATATTTTATCCGAAAAACTTATATTATTATATAGCATCTTTGGGACATTTTCTTCCAATGGTGAGAAAGATTGCTTCATGAGAAGATAATATGTTTGATTTTGCCGATGAAATGATTGAGACCAGAGATTCGCGTAGGGAGAAGTTTGTAATTGGTCAAGTAAATAGTTCAATAACTGCAATTAGGCTTTTGCCAAAAACCTGTAATATTTAGATAATAGTATATACAATTTCATGCAAAAGGCTAATTAGTTATTGTTTACGGGAGGCATCTTCTTGTCTGGCTTCGCCGAATAAGAAGCATCGGGCGCCTGATGTGGAAAACTGGATGAAAACAGTTTTATAGGCAAGCTTGATACCTGTTTTCCTCCGTTTTTTCTCGTCCCGTGAACTGTAACGACTAATTGCATTTTAGTAAAATCACTTTTGGATTATAGTTGAAATATCAATCAATATCGGTTATAATAGGTAACAAACATGAGGCGGAAAGTAATTTTCGCCTCAATTTATCTTATCTTTAACATCATAATTGAGCTAGAATAGAAGGTGAATTTATGCATAGATTTCTACGTACTGTGGGATTTAGTAAGTATCAGAAAAAACATAGAATTGATGAATTAATGAAGAATTTAGTTGACCATGCAGATGCAAAACAGATTCGTAAGATTCAGCTAGATGAGGAGACGAATCTTTGCGAAGTGAGAGCAGAATTGGCACCAAGTATGGGAGTGGCTATTTATGGAGAGATGGACGAGACAGGAGATATAAAACCAGAATATTATGTTCCATACATGCTAAGTCAGGACCCATCTTCGGATGCAGAGTGTTCCATTCAGCGTCATACAGATAGAGAAACCTATGCGGGCCTTCTTGATGAATACAAGGTTGGAATCTCTTTGATTTATTATCTGGAAAATGCTATGGAATATCGAGAAAGAAAGATGGCAAAAGAGTCTACAGAGGTAGAGTATGTGAATCTTGTGGGAATGTCTATAACCGGAAAGATTCTTCTTCCTATTGAGAAATCGGCAAAGCAGAAAGAGATAGCAAAGGTTGCCTCAAAAGAGAGAAGCAGTCTTTTAGAGGCAGCAAAGAATGGGAATGAAGAAGCAATGGAGACATTGACCATTGAAGATATTGATTTATACTCTCAGATATCAAGAAGGGTTTTAAAAGAAGATATTTATTCTATCATAGATTCCTGCTTTATGCCTTGCGGGATTGAATGTGACCAAT
>DEPC01000164.1 GCA_002358555.1 Hungatella sp. UBA3402
CATGGTTTCGGCTTTCTGCTCTCTCTGTTCTTCGGTAAGCTGATAACCAGGTGTTATCTTTATCCATGCAACAGGGATATGGGCGCACAAGCTTCCGTCTGGATTCTCTGCCACAATCTGACATGCTTCTGGCTTCTCTTTTGCCAGCTTGCGGATTCTGCTTTTATATCTCCCCTGTGAAAAAGTAACGGTTGCCCTTTCCTCATTTTCCAAAAACTCAATCATATTTTCGATACATCTATCCATGTCTTAAACTCTCCTTTCCTCATGCGCATTATCGTGTAACAAAATTCAATCAAGGGGGCGGTAAGCTGCCGCTGCTGTTTTTTCGCGCGCGTTATCGTGTTTAGAAATTCCTTTTTTGTTCGCACTTTCCCGAATTTTCCGAAATACATCACCACTCTTTTTTTGTGTCACTTTTTGTAAGATTTCCCCCGCGCGTTATCGTGTCATTAAACTCAAATATTCAAATCCCTTCCAAACTATCTTGATATTCCTTTTCTTTTAATCCTTTATCGAATAGCGAAATGAATTCTCTTCGGAAACCATAAAAATCTGTTCGACCATAGGGAATCCGTTCTAATTCTCCCAGTTCCCATTTTATCCTTAACGTGTCATAGGAAAGATTTTTCATTACACTTAGTAAGAGATACCCTGCTATCCTTTCATTAGCTCTATGGGCTGCTGAGTGAGCCAGAGAGGCATATTTGCCCGACTGGATTCTCTGTTTCAATTTCTTGCGATACTGCTTGTCCTCTAATCCATAATACTCCCAGGAATATCTAGGGGCGGTTTCTCTGCTTTTCATCTTGCACACCCTCTTTCTGTTTGCTATACTATCAATCAGATGTGCCGGCTCCTGCTGCTGGTTGTGGTTTCTCATGCTTCTCTCTGGCAGCAGGCAACTTTATTTTAGAACTTCCCTTAGAAAATATTGGAATGTGGCTGTTATGTAATAGCCGGAATATTCTTTGTCTATGAATTGGATATTTGCCCCGAATCTCATTTCAAAGGTCTTTAGCGAAGCAGCAAAAGCAGCAGGGGCTAGTTGTGTCTGGTATCGGTGCGAGATAATAGACGAATAACCGCCTTTATCCTCCACCATCAAATAGACTTTTGCCTGGTCGTTTCTGGCTCTTAAAAGTTCTTTTTCAAAGCGTTCCCGCCCTTGGGCAAGATTGCCGCTTAATTCCTCCAGGCTGGATTTTCTCTCAATGACGATATCTCTATGAAAAAAGATAGGTGCGCCTCCGGCTGCCTGTGCTGGAATCATGAACGAATAATCTCCATATTCCAGCTTTTCCACCTGGTAAGAAATCTTGTGTTTGTTGAAATAGTCCAAAATATGACTGTGTTTCTTTTCCCGACTATCCACGAGGATAACCATACTTTTTTCCATGGTCTTGATATGCTGGATTGAAAATTTATGCTGCTTCATGCAATATCCTTTCTAGCTCTGTATTTGCGGTCTAGCTCGTCCACGATTGCCAGTACTACCCCTCTGCATAGTGGGCAGTTATACCGCCTCATAAGGTTCCCTGCTTCTTCTACCACACTATCCCAATAATAGGTACTTTCTTTCACTTCATAAAATCTCTTGAAAAAGTTCCATGCCTCTCCAAAATAGGCAAACTCCTCTTTCATCTGTTCTTTGGTTGCCATTGGTTTCCCTCCGTTCTGCTTGTCCATTTAATAAAATAAATTCGTTACAAAAAACTATAATTAAATTACTAGCTATCCATTATTAAGTGGTTTTTAAAATCATAGACCTAATAAGAAGAAAACCCTTGAAATTCCTTTTGTTTACAAAACTATGTTTACATTCCAAAAAACTTTTACTTTTTAATCTTTTATATCTATATATCTTCTTTTCCTTTATTTTTATATACTCTTTTAATTTATTGTAAACAATGTAAACTTAGTAACATATAAGGAGAATCAAGGGGTTTTCAAAAATTTTGGTGTTTACAATGGTGTTTACAACCATGTTTACATTCTCTTTAAAAATTAGTGGAATGGTACTTGTGCAGCTTCAGTGCTGTTTACAACAACAAAATCCGTGTTTACATTTTCTGGCTTGTTTACATATTCAAAGCCTCTCTGAAAGCCAAATTCCCCAAATCGTCCAGGATTTTTCATCTTCTTCCACCCTGGAATTGCAGCAATAATATTATTGATTTCTCCCGCCTGCCACTTCTGGGGTCGCCCACTCTCGTTGAGTGCGTTCTGCCATATCTCCAAGGCACAAGTACGTTTCTTGTTTTCTAAATATTCCGTAATAATCCCGATTTTCCCATCATCTGACACGCTTTCTTCCTGCAATGCTTTTGCTTCCTCTCGACATGATTCCGGCAATAGTAGCTCTGGCTGTTCCGTTTTCCAAATATGTACCGCCTCTGCCCATGCCTGTAACATATCCTCTTTGGCTTCTGGAACAAATAAATTCTTTCTTGGTTTTGTAATTCCAGTAGGCACAATTAAAAATCTCCGGTTGCCTGTTTCATCAGCTAGGAAATCAGTTTTATTGGTGGTTCCAGAAAAGATACATTGCCTTGGAAACACATCCGCCCTCCTCTCGTAAGGGATTCTATACTTGTCCTGCTGGGCGGTTAAGAATCGCTTAATAGAATCTGTCCCGCCTCCGGTTCTGGCAAGGGCTTTTAACTCCGCCAACTCAATTATCCAAGACCCTAGAAGCGACTGAGCCGCCTTATCGCTATCTAACGAGTCGAGACTGTCGTTGAACCATTCGGACTTTAACGCCAATAACTGCAAAAAAGTGCTTTTTCCTATACCTTGCGCTCCCTGCAGTATCAAGGTATAATCGAATTTGATGCCAGGTTGAAAAATTCGGGCTACACCACCCAGTAGAAACAACCGCATGACCTCATAAGTGTATTGAGAATCTTCTGCCCCTAGATAATCCGGCAATAGTCCCCTCATTCTGTCCTTGCCGTCCCATTTGAGAGAGTTTAACAGCTCCCGTACTGGGTGGAACGAGTGCCGCATAGAAACATTCTTTAAAGCGTCAAAGAAGTCCGGTCTCCGATTTAGTCCATAGTCTGATTGTAAGATAGCAAATAATGCGCTATCGTCATAGCTGCTCCAAGCACGATAATTAGGTTGCTGGCTCCAAGGGACTTCCCCCATTAGATAGGCTTGCTGTGAAAATTCATCAAACTTTATTTTTCCTGTAAATCTGGAATCTTCTTCCAGAACGGTTTCAACATTGCGGACGGTTTGCAACAGCTTACGGCTCTTTTCCTTGCCATTACTGTCAAATTCAATTTTATAATCCAGTTTTGATAGTACTTCTGGAATATTCAATACTTCATTCATAATTATCACCTGTTCCCCCCTTATTAGGTTACTTTTGTAACTCAAGCTTTCGCTGTCTTTCAATTTGATTTAATTCTTGCTCTGTGGCAAAAAATTCCTCATCTTCTGCCAAGATTTCCAGTGTATCCAACAACCATTGTGGACGGTCAGAGGGGAGATTCCTTTTCTTATCTGGTTTCATGCGGCGGTACATTTCTTCATCAGCAGCACACAAAATATCTAACTTATAAGAAACTTCCTGCCTTTTTTCCATAGAAAACGCCCATAAATCAGAAAAGGGAGCAAATACCTGTTTTTCTAACACTTCTGTATAGATTCTCTCCCACGCTTTCAGTTTCTCTACCTCCCGAAGCCAAGCCACCCGAAACTCTCTCTGTCGTTCCTGCTTGCGCTGCTGCTGTTCTTGCCGCCTCTGTATTTGCCCCATATTGTCCCTAAAGCCTGATAAGGAGATGGGAAGATGAAAGGTTTCTGCTAGATATTGAGCTGACTTCCAATTATCAAGCCCCAAAACAGCAGCAGTAAACTTTATTAAATCGCCGCCTTGATTTGTTGCAAAATCATAGAACGAGTGTTCATATATCTTACAAGAAGCAGTACGCTCCTCCTTAAAGGGAGAACGAATAAAGCCAGCCTGGTTGGGGACATATCCAAAGTGAATTGCAACCTGCTGCATGGTCAGACTCTCTCTTATTTCTCTGAAAACTTCGCTCATTTAGTCACCAGACAAAGAATCCATATACTTATCCAGAATTGTAAAATTGACACGGACACTTTTTCCGATTTTGATAATGGCTCCAGCTTCTTCCGCAATCGTTCTCATTTTATTTCTCCCAAAGCTATACCTTGCTCCAGCACATTCAAGGGTTCCCACTTTCATATCTGACATATTATTTTGAATTCTTTTTCTCATTTCAGCTCCTTTATCATTGTTTTTTTGTGTCTTTGGTGTTTACAGTAATTATAATGTGATATACTATATAATGTAAGATACACTATATTTCAAATATTGGAGGTATTTTGAAAATTTATGTGCGATAAATTATATACTTTTTCATTTAAAAAGGGATTCAAACGTGCAAGAAAAAGGGACGGCTATACTCAAAAAACTTTTTCGGAAGAATTTGGCATATGTCTTGAAACAGTAAAAAATTGGGAACAAGGAAGAAATGTACCCGAAATTAAAATGTTGGAAAAACTATGTAATTTTTTTCATTGTGATATGGACTATTTATTAGGACTAGATGAATGTCCAACAAAAACAATCGAATTTATCCATGATTATACGGGACTATCAACAAAAGCAATCAATCAACTTAATTTTCTCAGCCACTTTCCAGAGCCAAACTTAAGAAATAATGTTGTCTGTCTTAATGATTTAATTGAGCACAATTTTTTTTCTGTTTCTCTATTGCAGAATATTGTAAAATTCTTCTTTCAGTATTGGGATTATAAAAAAGGGGAACAACTCTATGAAGATGAAAAGAAAAGGAAACCCCAAACATCTGATATATGTGAAGAAATTAAACTTAAACAATCCGG
>DEPC01000096.1:0-503 GCA_002358555.1 Hungatella sp. UBA3402
AGATAATATGCAAATGCCACAGTTCCCCAAATAGCCAACATAAAAATCATAACTGGAATGATTGGTGCTCCAGCAAGAAAGGTTCCCACTTCAACATAGCTCGTTTTCAGCAAATACCCTACTGCAACAACTGCCAAAGGAAGAGTAATTAAAACCGGACGCCCCGCAATGGTAAGTGCTTCTATGCAGAACATTTTTTTGATTTCCCCTTGTGTCATTCCAACAGACATATACCTTGCAAATTCCCTTTTTCTCTGCCGGACAAAGCCCAACGTATTAGAAAATACATTTCCAATGCCGATAATTGCAAGCAGGACACAGAAGCCGCCAAATATTGTCATCATCCCTTGTATCTGTTTATTGTTCGCTTCTACTTCTTGAATACGGTTCTCACTTTCTACCTTATAGTTTCCCGCAATAAGGCTTTCCACCTGCCCCTGCAAAGCATCTAATTCCTCTAAAGTCACATTTTCCCTGCCAAGCATACAGATATAGGTATCTTC
>DEPC01000096.1:895-2575 GCA_002358555.1 Hungatella sp. UBA3402
CACCAGTTCATAATAATCAAGTGTTGCGTATTCCTCCCTCAAAACAGGCACTTCCTCCGTATAGGACAAAACAGGAATCTCTGCTGTCAATTCTTCATTGCCAGACTGTCTTAAAATGCTTACCGCATTTTTCCCTTTCACATAGGGCACATATTGTGGATGCCTGAAATCCGGATTTGTAACATTGCGTATCTGATTCCATATCACTGCTCCATCAAGCCCCGGTGTGATACCAATCTGTTCACAGTACGCTAAAAAACTCGCATCATCCAGTATGACAATTGGAACATTTACAAGCCATCCCCCATCCGTCTCTCTCACATAATTATCCCCAGCTGTGGCAAAACCGCCAAAGGACTTCATATTTTCGCTTATTTCATCCTTTGCAACGATTCTTTTTGCCACTGCCCTCTGATATACAATAGCACTTCTTATTTCAGGAATTTCCTGTATTTTTTGTATTTCACTAAAAGAATCCACATCTGTATCCTTTACTTTAACCATAATATCCCAAACACCCTGATAACGTTCAAAATAGGTTTCCCTTGTGCTAATTCCTGAAAGTGCAAAAAAGGATTGCATAATGGTAAAGGCAAGGAAAGAGAATATCAGGCTAAGTGATGCAGTCCGTAAGGCTCTTCGTTGTGCTTTCAATGCATTGCCTGCCAATTCCCCTTCCATTCCAAAAATACCAGTAAGCAGAAGAGATTTTTTCTTACGCTTTAGCTGTAATTCACCTGTATTTTTAATTGCTTCAAGTGGTGTCAGTTTGCTTAATTTTCTGGCTGGCATCCATGCGGAAATCCATATTGTCACTACTGTCAAAAGAAGTGTCACTACTAAGACCAATGGATGATAACCAAACACGGCTTCATGCCTGCCTGCCACACCACTCCCCAACAAACCGTTCATCATATATATAAGTC
The DNA here is from genome assembly GCA_002358555.1 of Hungatella sp. UBA3402. GTDB lineage: Bacteria > Bacillota > Clostridia > Lachnospirales > Lachnospiraceae > UBA3402. The sequence continues at coordinate 1,822 of DEPC01000096.1, forward strand.
CCATACTGATTAGGATACCCAGCAGATTCCCAATTAAAACCGGCAGAACACATAATGCAGCCGCTTCCTGCAAAAGACATGACCGTATCTGTTTTGGTGTGGCTCCGATACTGGAAAAAATACCAAACTGATGAATTCTGGCGTTCATAGACACTGCAAAAGAATTATGTATTACAATAATTAATGAAAAAGAGGCAATTCCAGCTATCAGTATAAACAGCGGAAAAAGCAATCTTGGTGCAGTGTCCTGCGGATCACGTATCATATACATTGCCAGAAGTTCATGGTTATAAATAACCTTTTCTGATGAAACTCCCAAGGTTTCGGCAATCCGTAACGTATTGTCAAGAACAGCCCCCATGTCATTAAAATAAATATCTATTATGGTTTCTGGAATCTGTGCTCCCTTTTCATTTATAACTACATCTTTTACATTAGCAAAATTCTTTATGGATTCAATATCTTCCAGGGTAAATTCTCCGACGATTCTGCTCTGCCAGCCTCCTTCTTCCTGTTCAATACTTTCGATTTCGTACTTCCATGCGTTATAAAATAACCCTAAAAGCAGTGATAACAGCAAAGCTGGTATAAATGCCGCTATCATAACAGACACACCCGATGAACGGTTATTTTTAATATAGCCTGATGAATAATCTTTCCACATAGCCCATTACCTCCGCTTCTCGTCGTTTATAATATGCCCATCCTCTATGGTTATGATACGGTCTGCTTCTAAAGCCACTTTCTCATCATG
>DEPC01000198.1 GCA_002358555.1 Hungatella sp. UBA3402
TTCCACATATACAACTTGTAGTAGATTAACAAAATAACAATGAAACAGGAAAGTTTATATTTTTAGATAAGGAGTATTTTATGGAAAATATAACACTAACAGATATTATGCTGCGTAGGATTGCGTCTTTTATCTTTGTGGCACAGCAGGATGCAGCTCAGGCATTTGAAGCATGGCTTGTGGAAGATGCAAAGGTCATTCTGGGCGCAGTGCAATATGATGTTTTGGATGGGAAGCGGCAGCATCCTCCTGAATGTCTGGGTGACGGGCTGCTGGCGGATCTGTCTGGAAAGAAGCAAGATGTTTTCCGCGCCATGATGCAATCCGACACATGGGCAAGGAAACTTGACCGTATTTTTACACAGTCAGGGTTGACACCAATGGAGCGCACCGTAATGGTCAGACGGTATATTGAGAAGATGGAAAATAACCAGATAATTAGCGCAATAGATGGCTATACCAATGTAGATACGCTTTTTAAAACGGCTATTGAGAAAATAAGTCATGTAATAGAAAAAGAGGTGGGAATGGCACTGTAACAGTGCCGCCGCCAGTGTTTAAATAAAAAGCCGTCCCGACTTCGAGGGCATTTTTAAAAGCATATATATGCAGGGGCTTTAATTTCCTTGCATGGGGATGGCAATACAAGGAGGCAGATAATTATGAAGTCTAACAAAAACAGGCTGATGGAAAAGCAGCCACTGGGGATTATGGGGAGTGCCACCACACTAGATGATCTGAGCAGGAATTCATTCGGCTTTCCCGTTATACTGAAGTTTGCTGGCGTAGATGAGGACAATGTTGTCCAAAAATTAAATTATGACAATATTATCGGTACATTTGCAACCATGATTGAAAAATATGCAGGGGCATTTGATTTCACTGGGGAGGCGGTGGGGGATGGAGCTTAATTCAAGGAAAGGCAAGCGGTGCTGTATTTATATCCGTGTCAGTTCAGAACGCCAAGTCGAGGGGTTTTCCCTCGACGGGCAGAAACGGTATCTTTCCGAGTGGGCAGCATTTGAGGGGATGGATGTTGCAGGGATATATGTGGAGGAAGGGAAGTCCGGAAAGTCGATTGACGGAAGGGACGAATTTCAGAAAATGCTGTCTGATATTGCATCGGGGATGATACAGGTTGATTTTGTTGTCGTATTCAAGCTGTCACGGTTTGGAAGGAACGCAAAGGATATCCTAAATTCTTTGAGCTATATCCAGAGTTATGGCGTAAACTTGATCTGCAAGGAGGATGGTCTTGATTCATCCACGAACATGGGCCGTATGATGATTACAATATTGGGAGCCGTTGCGGAGATGGAACGTGAGAATATCCTTGCACAGACATATCTCGGCAGGGAGGAAAAGGCAAGGCAGGGAGGGTGGAATGGCGGCTTTGCACCATATGGCTATAGATTAAATAAAGAAAATGGTGCGGGGAATGGCTTCCCTGAAATTGATGAGGAAACTGCACCGACAGTAAAGATGATCTTTGAGAAATTTGTCAATGAGAACATGGGGTATTCAACGATCGCGGGCTATCTGAACAAACAGGGCATACCGAAGCTCCCAAACCAGAATTCGCATGGCAGGGAGTTTACGGACTGGGATACCATGCAGGTGAAGAGAATACTCAAAAATCCCCTTTATGCTGGTAAAATTGCTTTTGGACGTACCAGAACCCAAAAAGTTGTCGGAACAGAAAATGAATACCGCAGGGTGCTGGCTGACAGCTATATCTTGAGCGATAAGGAAACACACACGCCGATCGTAAGCCAGGAATTATTTGACATGGCGCAGAAAAAGATTGGAGAGCCAAAAGTAACAGGGAATCCACATATTGGGCGGACGAATAAGCACCTACTTTCAGGGCTTCTGCGCTGCCCGATGTGCGGTTCTTCCATGTATGCCGATGTGAGGAAATGGATCAATAAGGACGGCTCTGAGCATATGTGTGTTAATTACCAATGTGGGCATTATGCAAAAGCCAAACATGGGCAGTGTAAGAAAAACGCAATCCGCGCTGAATGGATTGAGTCAGAAGTAATTGCATATACAAAGCTGTTGGTTCAAAACCCGCAGTTTGCGGCCGATATCCAGAGAAGAATTACATCTAAGATGGATTATTCTGGCATTGAGTGCGAAATAAGAAATTATAGGGAATATCTGGAAAGGCTGGAGCGAAGCAAGTCCAACCTGGAAAAGGACATTGACAGCGTAACAGGCAAATATGCAGAACGGAAGCGTGAAGACCTGAACCGCAGGCTGGATAAGGTGTATGAAGAAATTTATGAAACCGAAGACCGAATTTCCGATTGTGAGCTTCGTATGGAGTCAGCTAAAAAGGAGGCATATACGCAGGATAACATTTACCAGATTCTGTTGGATTTTGATAAGTTTATTGATATAATGGATCAAGAGGACAAACGAAAAATGATGGAATGCCTCATTTCAGAAATCCAGCTTTATCCGAAGGAAACGTGGAAGGAAGGTCAGAGCCTTATCAAGTACATAAAATATACATTTCCGGTAACAAGTGAAGTTAGAGAAGATTTGAGGGAAAAACTATCAACCGTTGAGACGTGCATCCTTTTGGGTAGGAAATAGTAACACTGCTGAAACAGTCTATGCGTATGTGGATTATGAGCCAAAAGATAATGAATATCTGAAGGATGTCAAAAGTTGTGCAACCTATACGGAAATCAAAGAATGGATAAAATCAGAGTATGATTTAAAAGTATCATCCTTGTATGTGGCACAGATAAAAAACAAATGTGGTATTGAGAAACGTCAGAATTACAATATAGGCGATAATAAAAGCCGTGTGCCGAAATGCCCGCCGGAGAAAGAAAAAGCGATTATGGCGGCGTTTAGGCATTTTAATATGATGTGAGATAATCTGCAAGATAAATAAATACGGTTGATTTTTAGATACAGAAATGTTATATTATAGAAAAGGAGCAGCCGCCCACAAAGTGGTTAG
>DEPC01000146.1 GCA_002358555.1 Hungatella sp. UBA3402
GTACCCTCAAATAAAAGAGCTGTTAATCTTTCCAGTGCACACCCTTTTATTTGATTATCTTCGTCTTCCGAAACACCATTTAGATATTTTTCAGAGTTTACTTTTTTAAAATAATTATATGCTTTTTGAAAATCTTCTCTGTAATTATATGTGAGACGTCCTAATCCTTTAAAACATTCTGAGTCTTTAGGTAATTCATTAATTCCATCTATTATCTCACTTAAAGACAGACCTTGCTGAAAAGTTAATTCATCCATCTTTAATTACCTTAAAAATTAAGACAGCATCTTGATATGATTTTCCAATATATCCACAATTTTCACAAAAATATTGTGAGGTTATATCATTAATAGAACTATATACTATATCCACTGGTTCTTTACAGTTTAAACAATATATTTCAAAATATGATTCAAGCCACCCTGCCTTTTGCATGATATTAAGTGTTTCGTATATTTTTTTTATAGGAATTTTTGTAATACGATATATTACACCTGGATATACCCAATTTCCAACAGAATAATGCCTAAAAGTGTTTTCAAACTTTTTGATTTCATCATTGGTCAATGGGGAGTTTATTAATAATATTTCTAACTCTGATGATATAGTTTGTAACATAATCCATTCTCCCCCTTCCTTGATTGGCTTTTAAAGAACTACTAAAATGATGAAGCAAACAGCCTTTTTCTTGACCATAATCAAAAATAAATTTTACTTCAAAATTATTCTCCTTAAACTTAAACCGAACCCATGGAAATTCTGATAAATTTTCTTTCTCAAAAATAAAGTCTTGAAAAGCTTGTTTTAATACAGGAACTTGCTCAAACTCCTCTTTATAATTTTCCATTAATATCTTCAGTTCACCAATAAAAGGCAATATCATCTTATCATTCTTGCCAACTTCTATGGTTGCTTTGCCACCAGTAGCCATAAGCATATCCTGTCCAGAGAGAACAACTCCATTCTTCTCACCATTTACTTTGATATGGTCAACAATATCTTTTAAATTACATGCCTTAATAGAAATATTTAGAAATTTTCTAATCCATTCTAACACTTCATATACATATCTAATATAATTGCTGACAAACACATCTCCTAAAGAATCAAATCGCAATTCCAATACCTTTTCTATACTATAAAAAATAGCCAAGATTGTATATCTTCTTTTTAATTTATTTCCTGAAAAGTCTGTTGATTCTAAACCTAAGTTAAATTTTAGTAAATATTTATCCTTTTGTTGTAAAAAAGATGGATTATGTGCAACAGAATACAATTCCTCAAAATTAGTTAATGTATTATAGGGTATTATCTGTTTTAAGTTTATGCATCCTTGAAACATTTGATTAGTAATATTATCTATATCAAAAAGCATAGAATATTTATAGTTTTTGTCAAATTCCCATTTTTCTATACATTTTAATGTAATTTGATTATTTCTCAAACAATATTCTATACTTTCAAGGCGTGAAAGATTGCCAATAAATAATTTATTTTCTTCGTTATTCTTTTGAGTTGCTATTCCATCTTCTATTAACATATTAGCAATTTTATGAATAGATGAACGAGTATATTCATTTAATGATCCCAAGGTATAATCTATTATATCAATTAAGGCTAACATATGGATTCTCCAATTCGACATTTTTTTATATTATATCATATAGGTCTTTGGAAAATCCTACCAAATTTTATTAAATATCTTTGTTACTTATGTTATATAAGAATCAAATTATATTAACAGTATAGAACATATGTTCCGTTTTGTCAATATATACAAAAAATATCTTCTGATTTCACAACAATCTTATACCAGTCTTTTCAAGTTTATTCATGCTCTAACATATCCCTCAGTTCTTTTAATGCCTCTGCAAACTTTTTAGAAGATGCAGTAGGATTTCCTTTTAAGATACTCTTACGGTAAAAGGACATACGAGAGGACAAACCTCGACAGCTTTCTAATATACGTTTTTTTCTCTCTGACAGAAGATGAATTTGTTCTGATAATTGGGACAAGCTATCCGCCGGACGCAAGATGTAGGTGGCTGCCTCCTCTTGAAGTTGAGCTGCTTTCTGTGAACTGGCTTGTTTTAAGTCGGAGAGCAGTTTTGAAGAGCGATTTTCTAACTGGGAGGCATTTTCCCTAATGCCCTCTGCTCGCTGAAGGGCCTCTGTACTTAGCTCTTCGATTCGGAATCTTGCATGTTTTTTCAAATTTTCTGTTCTCTGCAAAGCCCCAGTTCCTAGTTCTTCTATCCGAAGCAATGCTTCCGTCCGAAATTCATCAGCCTTTTGTATGGCATCGCTTTTGATATCCTCCATCCGGCGGGAAGCCTCTGATTTTAGGAGAAGCAGTTGCTGCTGTATTTCTTCTAATTCTGTTTTCATAGCAGTCATGGTTTCCAAGGCACGACCTAGAGCGAAAGCCTCTTTTGTTGATTGAATAGTATCAATAATAAAAGCTATCGTCACAATAGATAACAGGATAGCTTGTATTCCAAGATTCATGTTTAGCACAAAATCTGCTATAGGTTTATGGATTATTTCTGTGAGGAAAATGGTCAAAAATCCCCAAGCAATGGAGGAGGTCAGACAAATATATCCATTGATTTGAAAGTGCTGGTCGCTATAATCCCAATATTTGATTTTGAATAACCGTTCCATTACATAGCCAGTTACATATTCTAGAGCCGTTGCCGCCACAACACCAGAAAAGTAGACTAGAATCAAATTATTTCGGACTGGAAGGGAAACCCAGAGCATCATCACAGCCCCAGTTCCATACAAGGGAAGCATAGGAAGTCTGAGAAATCCTCGATTGACAAAATGTCTTTTTTTCAAAGAAACATAAGTGGATTCAAAAATCCAGCCAAAAAAACAGTAAATATAGAAAAATGTAAGCCATTGATACCATGAATATGTGTACATAAGAGCCTCCGCTGTAAAATTCTGCAATAGAATATTTCTGTTTATCATAGCGTTTTTTGGGGTTTCTTGCAACCATAAATAGTATTACCGGAAATTTGTAGAGTACTCCTTATAATCATTTGGGAGGCTTAAAAAATCTATTTCCAACAAAAAGAAAACAGCCCCGCTTTTGCAGAGCCGTCTCCATAGGGAATGGTAGGTATATTTTAGGAAATTGTCTTAGGGGGGCCTGCCAAGGTTTCCCCTGACAGGTATGAGTATGAAAAAGCTTTGTGATTTCAAGTGGTTTACTTGAAACAAAGGCCCCGCTACCCTTTCGGATAACGTAATTAAAGTATAACGGAAAATTGTGACTAAAATGTGTACCCAAGATAAAATAAGGATAAAAAAAATAAAATAAAAAAAAACCCTTTAAAAACACTTCGAGATTGTATATAATAAAGTCGATAATGTGGAAACATATGTATAAGACCCCCCTGATATGTCATAGAAACAAACTGACAGGAATAAGAGGGGCTTTTGCGATAGATTTCGTATAAAAAACAGAAAATTTCTTTAGGCACTCGAAGCATTGAAGGAGATAAAAGCCGGTAAGACAGGAGGAGACAAAATTATGTTAATGTCCAATGATATTGGAATTGATTTGGGTACAGCCAGCATTCTCGTATATATTAAAGGAAGAGGTGTGGTTTTAAAAGAACCCTCTGTGGTAGCTATTGACCGTGATTCTAATAAGATTATTACCTTTGGAGAGGAAGCCCGCTTGATGATAGGAAGAACTCCAGGTAATATTGTGGCTATCAGACCCTTGAGACAGGGTGTTATTTCTGATTATACAGTAACAGAAAAGATGCTCAAATATTTTATCACAAAAGCTATGGGCAAAAAGGCGTTAAGAAAACCTCGCATTGCAGTGTGCATTCCTAGCGGAGCCACAGAAGTAGAACGGAAAGCTGTAGAAGATGCCACTTATCAGGCAGGAGCAAGAGATGTTTCTATTATAGAAGAACCTGTGGCTGCTGCCATTGGAGCAGGGATTGATATTTCCAAGGCATGTGGCAATATGATTGTAGACATTGGGGGCGGAACTGCTGATATTGCAGTAATTTCTCTGGGAGGTACTGTAGTAAGCACTTCCATCAAGATAGCAGGAGACGATTTTGATGAAGCTTTGGTTCGCTATATGAGAAAGAAGCATAATCTTCTCATTGGTGAGAGAACTGCTGAGGAGATTAAAATCAATATTGGTGCAGCATACAAAAGGCCAGAGGTTTTGACTATGGAGGTGAGAGGAAGAAATCTGGTGACAGGTCTTCCTAAGACGATTGTGGTGACATCTGATGAGACATTGGAGGCTTTGAGGGAACCTGCGATGCAGATTGTGGATGCAGTACACAATGTGCTGGAGAGAACTCCACCGGAGCTTGCAGCCGATATCTTTGATAGGGGAATTGTCTTAACTGGCGGCGGCTCTCTGCTCAGCGGTTTGGATGCCCTGATTGAAGAAAAGACAGGCATCAGTACTATGATTGCAGAGGACCCTTTGACAGCAGTTGCGATTGGGACAGGCAAATATATTGAATTTTCTCATAGTGGAAATGGAAAGAAGGATTTTTAATCCGGTTAGGAGTGAAATGCAATGGCATCAGTGACCGGATTTGTTGAAAAGGTCAAATTTCGGAATGAAGATAATGGATATAGTGTTCTCAGTGTAGTTTCAAATGGTGAAGAATATATTCTTGTGGGAATCTTCCATTATATAGAAGAAGGGGAATTGATTGAAGCCAACGGCTCTATGACAGAACATCCAATTTATGGGGAACAGTTACAGGTAGAATCTTACGAGCTAAAAATTCCTGAGAGTACAGTGGCTATAGAGCGATATCTTGGTTCAGGAGCTATTAAAGGAGTAAAGGCTGCCCTAGCAGCTAGGATTGTCCGTAAATTTAAGGCTGACACATTTCGTATTATAGAAGAAGAACCAGAAAGACTTTCTGAGGTTAAAGGAGTCAGTGAGAAATTAGCTATGTCCATTTCCAGCCAGATGGAGGAAAAGAAGGACATGCGCCAGGCTATGATGTTTCTTCAGGAATATGGAATCTCCATGAATTTAGCTGTAAAGATTTATCAGGAATATGCTTCTAGACTGTATGGGATTATTAAGGAGAATCCTTATCGCCTGGCAGATGATATTTCTGGAGTAGGCTTTAAGATGGCAGATGAGATTGCGCGAAAAGTAGGTATTTTTACAGATTCTGATTATCGAATTAAAGCAGGAATGGTCTATACTCTTTTCCAGGCAGCAGCTCAGGGACATACTTATCTGCCAAAACAAGAACTGTTTGACCAGGCTTTTGAGCTTTTAAATGTAGAGACAGAACAGATGGAAAAGCAGCTCATGGACTTGCAGATGGAACGACGTATCGTGGTAAAAACGGTGAAAACAACTTTTTCAGATACGAGCCAGCCAACCGGAGACTTAGAAAGTACTCCTGAATTTGTGCTGCCTTTTTTTGAGACAGTGGAAGACTCAAAACCATGGGTAGAAGAAGACAATAGTTTCATCGTCTATGCTTCTGCCTATTATTATATGGAATTAAATACAGCCAAAATGCTCCATGACTTAAATATCCGTGGAGATGTTCCCATAGAAAAGATACAGAAAAAGATTTTGCGGATACAGAAGGAAGAAAATAAGGAGTTGGATGCTCTTCAGGCCAAGGCAGTAGCAGAGGCAGTCAACAGTGGGCTACTAATCATCACTGGTGGTCCAGGCACAGGCAAAACCACTACTATTACTACCATTATCCGCTATTTTGAAGAGGAGGGAATGGAGATTCTTTTGGCAGCTCCCACAGGTCGGGCAGCAAAGCGGATGACAGAAGCTACCAATTATGAAGCTAAGACCATTCATCGGCTGCTGGAGTTAAATGGAATTCCTGGAGAGGAGGGTACTGCGAATACCCGTTTCCAGAGAAATGAAGAAAATCCTTTGGAGGCAGATGTCATTATTATTGATGAGATGTCTATGGTGGATATCCATTTGATGCAATCTCTTTTAAAAGCGGTCAGTGTGGGAACTAGGCTGATTTTAGTGGGAGATATCAACCAGCTCCCCTCTGTAGGGCCAGGAAATGTACTAAAGGATATGATTCATTCAGGAGCTTTCAATGTAGTAGAATTGACTCATATTTTCCGTCAGGCAGCAGAAAGTGATATTATTGTTAATGCCCATAAAATCAATGCAGGAGAAAAGATAAATTTAGCTAAGCATGACAAAGATTTTATTTTTATCAGACAGGATAATCCTGATGCCATTGTAAATACTATGTTGACTCTGATAACCCAAAAGCTTCCAAACTATGTGAAGGCGAAGCCTTTAGATATTCAGGTTATGACCCCTATGAGGAAAGGACCTTTAGGGGTAGAGAGGTTGAATTCCGTACTTCAATCATTTTTAAACCCTCCAGATAATCAGAAGCCGGAAAAAGAGTCAAATGACATGATATTCCGTCTTGGAGATAAGGTAATGCAAATTAAAAACAATTATCAGATTCCCTGGGAAATCCGCAATCACTATAATATCCCTGAAGATACTGGAACAGGAGTCTTTAACGGTGATATAGGGATTATTCGGGAGCTTAATTTGTTTGCAGAGACTGTGACTGTGGAATTTGATGAGAGAAAAATGGTAGAATATACGTTTAAGCAATTGGAAGAATTGGAACTGGCCTATGCTATTACAATCCATAAATCTCAGGGAAGCGAATATCCAGCAGTGATTATTCCTATTCATAGCGGTCCAAGGATGCTGATGAGTCGCAATCTCATCTATACAGCAGTTACACGAGCAAAAAGTTGTGTCTGCCTTGTAGGGAAGCCAGATATGTTTCAGTATATGGTAGATAATCGGGTAGAACAAAGGCGTTATTCTGGTCTCAAAGACAGGATATGCGAGCTTTCTGACCAGAACTATATCAGTAGTAGTTAATGGTAACTTGTTGTGGTAGTTAAAAGTTGTAGGCAGAAGTAACTCAGCAAATTTTAACTACCACAACGAGTTAATTTAGAATATCCTCTGAAATACTGAATTATATCAGATAGGGATGACTCCCGCCATTAGGAGGTGAAGAGTTTTCCTGTACATCAAAGGCGCTCTTGAACTAAAAGATACTTCAACATTTCTTGAAACATATCACAATTCAACAACTTAAATCTTAATTCATAAATATTATAAAAAAATCCATACAAAATACAAAAATCATATCAAAAAGGATTACACTAAATGATAATACATAAAATAACTGCCAAAGCCATAGATATGCTATTTCCTCGCCGTTGTCCTGTCTGCTTTGATATTGTCCAACCTTCTGGTTATCTTATCTGCCCTGATTGTCTCTTAAAACTTTCTCCTATAAAAAAACCAAGCTGTAAAAAGTGTGGCAAAGAGGTTATCCATGAACGGATTGAATATTGTCTGGACTGCACGAGACATCCAAGGTCATTTGAATATAATCTTTCAGTGTTTCGTTATAACCATTATGCCAGCCTTTCCATGTCAGCTATAAAATATAAGAATAAGCGAGAATTTTTGGACTTTTATATAGAAGCTACCTGGCATTATTTAGGTTCCCGATGTCTTCATATTAATCCAGACCTCATTATTCCAGTTCCTGTCCATGTATCGCGAAAAAGAACAAGAGGATTTAACCAGGCAGAGCTTCTAGCAAAAGGAATTGCAGAGCATCTTCAAGTACCAATATGTAAAACTGCTTTAATTCGCAAGAAAAGGACCACTCCCCAAAAAGAACTTGACCCTTCTGGAAGACTAAAAAACTTAGAGCAAGCATTTGCACCAGGGAACATTCCTCCTGGTATAAAAAAAGTACTTTTGGTAGATGACATCTATACAACAGGCAGTACTCTAGAAGCATGTACAAGAATCTTAAATGATATGGGCATAAATAAAGTTTATACATTAACCCTCTTTATAGGCAGTGGTGCATAAAGCAAACAACAATCTAAAACTATTTTATTAGAGTTTGTCAGCTATTGAAGGAATTGCCTCCTTTACTTAAACAAAGGATTTGTAGTTCTAATACCTGTTTTTGCAAACTAAGAGCTACTAAGACTCATACAAATACAGTTCAAGGAGCAATTCTTTTCACAGTGTAACTACTACAACAAAAATCTCCCAAAAACCCATTGACGTTTCCTTCTATCTATGATATAGTAATTGAGCGAATGGAAGAACTTAGGTCTTTTTTTTATGCTCAAAATTTCACTTGTCCAAAGAGAAAAGACCCACAAACAATGAATTTTGAAAGTGGAGGTGGAAGTCGTGCGCACAAGAATTACACTGGCATGTACGGAATGCAAACAACGTAATTATAACATGACAAAGGATAAGAAGACTCATCCTGACAGAATGGAAACCAAGAAGTATTGCAGATTCTGCAAGACACATACTTTGCACAAAGAAACGAAGTAATCAGGTTTAGTAAAGGACGTGAAAATATGGCAGAAACAGCAAGCAAGGAAAAGACTTCAAAGATAAAAGGGTTTTTTAGTGGAATGAAAGTTGAGTTCAATAAGGTCATTTGGCCTGACAGACAGACAGTAAGCAAGGAGACGGCAGCAGTAGTTGCATGTTCCATAGCCCTTGGTTTAATCATTGCGCTCCTGGATCTGATTATTAAATTCGGTCTTAGTTTCATTTTATAAGTAAGGGCAAAGGTGAATCCTATGGCAGAGGCAAACTGGTATGTAGTCCATACCTATTCAGGCTATGAAAACAAGGTAAAGGTTGATATTGAAAAGACCATTGAGAACCGGAACTTACAAGACCAAATCCTGGAAGTATCCGTTCCTATGCAGTCCGTGCTTGAGATTAAGAACGGAGTTGAAAAAGCAGCAGACAAAAAGCTGTTTCCAGGCTATGTACTCATTCATATGGTTATGAATGACGATACCTGGTATGTAGTTCGTAACACACGAGGCGTTACCGGATTTGTAGGGCCTGGGTCCAAGCCGGTTCCTCTCTCAGAAGAAGAGATGGCTGGTCTGGGCTTTAAAGTTCCAGATGTAGTTGTAGAGTTTGAAGAGGGCGATACAGTGGTAGTAACTGCCGGAGCATGGAAGGATACAATTGGAGCCATTAAGTCTATCAATGAAGGCAAGAAGACCGTAACTATCAATGTCGAGATGTTTGGCCGAGAAACTCCGGTTGAGCTTGCATTCAAAGAAGTGAAAAAGATGTAACTGAAAGCAACAAGTGGGAGGGACATCCCCCGACAATACCACATTATTTAGGAGGTGCCTAATTATGGCAAAGAAAGTAACAGGTTATATTAAATTGCAGATTCCAGCAGGAAAGGCTACACCAGCACCACCAGTAGGTCCAGCTCTTGGACAACATGGTGTGAATATTGTTCAGTTTACTAAGGAATTTAATGCAAGAACGGCTGACCAGGGCGACTTGATTATCCCTGTAGTAATTACCGTATATGCAGATAGAAGCTTCAGCTTCATCACTAAGACTCCGCCAGCTCCTGTGCTTTTAAAGAAGGCCTGCAAGCTGAAATCCGGTTCTGCTACTCCAAACAAAGTAAAAGTGGCAAGCATTTCCAAGGAAGAGCTGCAAAAGATTGCAGAATTAAAGATGCCTGATTTGAATGCAGCCAGCCTTGAGGCAGCTATGAGCATGATTGC
>DEPC01000180.1 GCA_002358555.1 Hungatella sp. UBA3402
CTGTAAAACTTACGGAAACGGCGAAACCGCCGTACACGCTTTGAAAAACGTCAGTTTTTCTGTTCCAAAGGGTGAGTATGTGGCTATTGTCGGGGAATCCGGCTCTGGCAAAAGTACGCTGCTCAATATGATAGGCGCACTTGACACGCCTACATCTGGTAAAGTCACGATTAGCAGCAAAGAAATTTTTTCCATGAACGACAGCAAACTTACCGTTTTCCGTCGCAGGAATATCGGCTTTATCTTTCAGGCGTTCAACCTTGTGCCGGAGCTTACGGTGGAGCAAAATATCATTTTCCCAGTGCTGCTTGACTATCAAAAGCCGGACAAAAAATATCTGGAAGAACTGCTTACTGTTCTTAATCTGAAAGAACGCCGTAACCATTTGCCGGGCCAGTTATCCGGCGGACAGCAGCAAAGGGTGGCGATCGGGCGTGCATTGATTACACGCCCATCGTTAATCCTTGCCGATGAGCCGACAGGCAATCTTGATACACAAAACAGCAGCGAAGTAATTACCTTATTGAAAGAAGCGTCAAGGAAATATGAGCAAACCATTATTATGATTACCCATAACAGGAGTATTGCACAGAGCGCAGACCGGATATTGCAGGTATCGGACGGTGTGTTGACCGATTTAGGGAGGTGCCGCGAATGAAAAGCTATTTAAGCCTTATTCCAATTTCCGCAAAGGTACACAGGAGGCAAAGCCGCATGACACGCATTTGTATTATTCTTGCCGTATTCCTTGTAACTGCAATCTTTTCTTTGGTAGAGATGTGGACAGACGGACAAGTAACCACAATGCGGAGTAATCACGGGGATTGGCATATTGCCCTTCAAAATATGCCAGAAGATAAAGCAGAACAGATTATAGATGACTCTGATGTGGCATATTCCTCATGGTATGATGCAATAAATGCAGATGTAGATTGCGGCTATTATATCAACGGAAAAAATGTTGTGTTGTATGGTGTCGAAGAATCCTATGTAGCAGATATTGTGAATTATCCTTTGGAAGGCTCCTACCCACAAAATGAAAAGGAAATTGCCATTAGTGCAGATGCAAAGGAGCTTTTCAACGTCCAGATAGGCGGCAACATTATTTTAAATACGCCTGTGGGAGATTTTAATTATACTATATCCGGGTTTTATGAAGATGATGAGGAATTTAATGACATTATTGACGGAACCTGTATGTATATGTGTAGAGCTACGTTTGATGAAGTGAGGAATTTAAATAGCGTAGAACCTACATCTCAATTTTATATCCGGTTTCAAAATGAGAACAATTTGAAAAAAACGATTGCCGGTATAAAAGAACAATATGCACTCACATCTGAAAATATTGATGAAAACACGCCTGTTTTGAGCCTGTTAGGAGCGAGCAACGACGAAAGAGTAAATGAACTTTATCCTTTGGCGATAGCTTGTTTTGTCATTATACTGATTGCAGGAATCTTTATGATTTCAAGCTGCATGAACAGTAATGTTGCACAACGGACAAAATTTTTTGGAATGATGCGCTGCATTGGTGCAAGCAAGCAACAGATTGTACGTTTTGTAAGGCTTGAAGCGCTGAATTGGTGTAAAACAGCAATTCCTATTGGTTGCGTATTAGGTATGGTAACTTGTTGGGTATCGTGTCTGATATTAAAATTTATCGTAAAAGGCGAATGGGTAGATATGCCACTATTTTCTGTCAGTATAAGTGGTATCTTCTGCGGGGCCGCCATAGGTATTATTACTGTGTTTATTGCAGCACAATCCCCGGCTAAACAGGCAGCAAAAGTTTCTCCCATAGCGGCAATATCCGGCAATACAGAAACAAACAAAAAAATCGTCCATGCGGCAAATACAAGGTTATTCAAAGTAGAAACTTCCCTTGGCATCCACCATGCAACAGGAACTAAGAAAAACCTGATTCTTATGACAGGCTCCTTTGCACTTACAATCATGCTGTTTTTAACTTTTTCAGCGTGCCTTGATATTGTTCATAAGCTGTTACCCTCAGTGAGTGATTTCACTCCAGACATTACGATTAACAGTCAAGATGAATCTAATTCTATAGACAAAAGCATATTAGAAGAAATTTCTGAAATATCGGGGGTAGAGTCTGTTTTTGGCATGATGTACAGCATAGAATATTCCGCAGAAATTAATGGAAATGTATCAACGGTTGATTTGTTTTCCTATGGGGATTCCATGATGGCCAGCTTCAAGAAATCCGTTGTAAGCGGAAATCTATCAAAAGTGTACGGAAATTCTCAATATGTAATGGCAATCTACAGTGACCATACAGGACTGGATGTAGGAGATAAAATAAAAATAGGAAGAGAAGAACTTGAAGTTGCGTGTGTTATGTCCGAGGGCGTAGGAAGTGTCAGCGGTTCAGCGGTTGTAGTATGTTCAGAAGAAACCTACATACGTCTAATGGGCGGACAAGGCTATGCTATGTTAAGTGTTGTATTGGAAAAAGATGTATCTGATACAGCGATAAACAAAATTTATAATCTATCAGAAGGAAATGTAATTGCAGACAATAGAGAGGAAAATGATGAAGTCAGTGGTTCATATTGGGTGTTCCGGATTGCGGCGTACAGTTTTCTTACTATCATTTCTCTAATAACCATATTGAACATTATGAACAGCGTTTCAATGGGGGTATCTGCAAGAATTAAACAATATGGGGCTATGCGTGCTGTTGGCATGGGAAGCAAGCAGGTTACAAAAATGATAACTGCTGAAGCCGCCACATACGCTATCTGCGGTACGGCTGTTGGAATTATACTTGGACTGTTGCTTCATTATCTGATTTACACGAAGATTGTTATTACTCATTTTGGCGGCGCATGGAATATTCCTTTTAGTACTATTGTCATTGTATTGTTGTTGGTTGTTTTTTCTTGTATTATATCAGTCTATGCGCCGGCAAAACGTATACGTAATATGCAGATTACAGCAACGATTAACGAGTTATAAGATTTTATCTTAAATGCTCTGCTCCACGGGTTTATTAAGTATTTGCAATAGACATACAAGAAACACGCAC
>DEPC01000247.1 GCA_002358555.1 Hungatella sp. UBA3402
TTCTTTTGCTGTATCCAACATACTTTCCCCAGAAGCAATCATATCATCAATAATCAATACTGTCTTATCTTCCACAGAGGAACCAAGAAATTCATGAGCAACAATAGGATTGCGTCCATTGACAACCTTAGAATAATCTCGACGTTTGTAGAACATTCCCATATCAACACTTAAATTGTTGGCTAAATAAACAGCTCGATTCATGGCGCCTTCGTCAGGGCTGATTACCATTAGGTGTTCTTTGTCAATTATCAACTCTTTATCATAGTCTAACAAAGTTTTGATAAACTGATAGGTTGGCATGAAATTGTCAAAGCAATTAAGAGGGATTGCGTTTTGCACTCTAGGGTCGTGGGCATCAAAGGTAATGATATTTTCTGCTCCCATAGCTATTAGTTCTTCTAAAGCCATAGCACAATCTAGGGATTCTCGACCAGTTCTTTTGTGCTGCCTGCTTTCATATAAGAAAGGCATAATCACATTAATTCGATGAGCTGTGGCAGCTGTGGCTCCGATAAGTCGTTTTAAGTCTTGGAAATGGTCATCAGGTGACATGTGATTAAGATGTCCAAACATCTTGTAAGTCAAGCTGTGATTAGTTACATCTGCCATGATGAAAATATCTGCCCCTCGAACCGACTCTCCGAGTATAGCCTTGGCTTCTCCAGAGCCAAAACGAGGGCATTTAAAATTCAGGAGATAAGAATCAACATCATATCCGCGATAATTCAAATCTGCTTTTCGACGTTTCAATTCCTCCATATCATTTCGGCGAAATGATACAATGTGGTCATTTACCAGAACAGCTAGTTCTTTACATCCCTCTAAAGCAGCTATCTGTAAGGGTGCAACAGGAAGGGAGTCCTTGAACACAAAATTATTTGCCATGACAATAAATCCTCCATATCTGATGATATAATGGCTAAACTGCAGCATAAACTATGTAATTGTATTCTTTATATATAACATTATCTGACAAAAAGCGTCAATGAATATTGTGGAAGTATTGTAAAAAGTACAATATTGGTTACAGTTTTTGTCAAGGTACAGCACGAAAGTGTTGACAAGTTAAAATGTTGAGGATATAATATAAAATGTTTTTCATAAAATATATGTACTTAGACAAAGTCCACAGATGTGGGCAGGCCATTGCCCAGGGGTATGGCAAGTATTTATGAGGAGGAGAAAATTATGAAAAAACTGTTTACATTAGGTTTGACAGCTGCTATGGTTGCTTCTTTAACTGCATGTGGCGGAGGTTCCGGCAATACTACAGATACCACTGCTGCAGGAGCAGAAAATGCTGCTTCTGGAACTGATGGTGCAGCAGATAATAATTCTGCTTCTGGAGAGGGAACATTCAAGATTGGTGTTATTGGACCTTTGACCGGTCCGGCTGCTGCCTATGGAATTGCTGTGCAGAATGGTGCTGACTTAGCTGTAAAAGAGATTAACGCCGCAGGCGGTGCAGGTGGCATTATGCTGGAAGCTAATCCTCAGGATGATGAGCATGACCCCCAAAAATCTGTGAATGCTTATAATACGTTAAAAGACTGGGGTGCCCAGGCTATTGTAGGTTCTACTACCTCTGACCCTTGTATTGCAGTGGCAGCAGAGACTTCCAATGACAATATGTTTCAGATTACACCATCTGGTTCTGCAGTAGAGTGTGTGGCTCCAGACAATGTATTCCGTGTATGTTTTGCTGACCCAGACCAGGGAACCGCTTCTGCTATTTATATTGGCGAGCACAGCTTGGCTACAAAGGTTGCTGTAATCTATGATAGTTCCACCACATATTCTTCTGGTATCCGTGAGGCTTTTGTAAAAGAAGCTGGCAATCAGGGCTTGGAGATTGTAGCTGACGAGGCATTTACTGCTGATAATGCAACTGATTTTTCTGTACAGTTGGATAAGGCAAAGGATGCTGGAGCAGAGTTGGTATTTTTACCTATTTATTATCAGGAAGCTTCTGTAATCTTAAAGCAAGCAAAGGACAAAGATTTTTCTCCAATTTTCTTTGGATGTGATGGTATGGATGGTATCCTTACCGTTGAGAATTTTGATACTTCTCTGGCAGAAGGGCTGATGCTTTTGACTCCTTTCTCTACTACAGAAGAGAGCAGCAAGTCATTTACCGAAGCTTATGTTGCTGCTTATGGCATTGAGCCTAACCAGTTTGCAGCAGATTCTTATGATGCAGTCTACGCTATCAAAGCTGCTATTGAAAAATCTGGTGTTTCTGCAGATGCAAGCTATTCTGAGGTCTGCGATGCATTTAAAACTGCTATGACAGAGATTAGCATTGATGGTCTTACTGGTAGTGGAATGACTTGGAATGCAGCAGGGGAACCTGATAAAGCTCCAAAGGCTGTGAAAATTGTGAATGGTGTGTATGAGATGCAGTAAAAAGGCATTGAATGTTATAGAATAATCCGAAGAAGGGTTGTCTGTATGACGGCCCTTTTTCCGTAGGTTTTATTACTAAATGAGTTGATGTCTATACTGTTGTATATAGAGACTGGCTCTGTCTTATGGCTACTATCCAAGACTTTTATAGTAAATATGTTTATAACCTTGCACAACATTCCCTCCTATGATATAATTCGACGTGATATTGTTTTAAATTTTAAGAACAAAAAAGGGGTGGATAGATGAGTTTTTTGTCTTATTTAATCAATGGAATCAGCTTGGGCAGTATTTATGCCATTATTGCCCTTGGCTATACGATGGTATATGGAATTGCCAGGATGCTAAATTTTGCCCATGGAGATATTATTATGGTTGGAGGGTTTGTTATCTTTACTATAGTCAGTACTCTGGGGATGGCACCTATGTTGGGAATTTTGGCTGCAGTGGTACTCTGCACAATTCTTGGTGTAACGATTGAGTTTGTGGCTTATCGCCCTCTCAGAGGAGCCTCTTCCTTAGCAGTTCTTATTACTGCCATTGGGGTCAGCTATCTGCTTCAGAACTTAGCTTTGTTGTTTTTTGGCTCTAATGCGCGTCAGTTTACATCAGTAGTCAATGTGCCAAGTTTAAAATTGGCTGGCGGAAGATTGTCCATCTCTGGAGAGACCATTGTGACAATCATTGCCTGCATTGTAATTATGGTTGGACTTACTACTTTTATCAATAAGACAAAGGTGGGACAGGCCATGCTGGCTGTCTCAGAAGATAAGGGAGCTGCAGCATTGATGGGAATCAATGTAAACAGAACCATTGCGATTACCTTTGCTATTGGGTCTGCTTTGGCAGCTATTGCTGGGGCATTGCTCTGTTCTACTTATCCATCTCTAACCCCTTATACTGGTTCTATGCCAGGAATCAAGGCTTTTGTGGCAGCAGTATTTGGCGGTATTGGCTCAATCCCTGGGGCATTGATAGGAGGGATTATCCTTGGAGTGGTAGAAAATCTGTCGAAAGCGTATATTTCTTCTCAGTTGTCAGATGTCATTGTATTTTCTCTGCTTATTATTATCTTGCTGGTGCGTCCAACAGGAATATTGGGCAAGAAAATCAATGAGAAAGTGTAGGTGCATAGCATGAAAAAGAATAAAATTCTGGTCCAGAACGGGATTACATATGCAATGGTTATCGGTTTTTGGGCAGTAATTCAGATTTTATCTGTAGGAGGTCATGTTTCTAGTTTGATGAAGGGACTTTTAGTTCCTCTATGTATCTATGCAATTTTGGCAGTATCTCTGAATCTTACCGTGGGAATTCTGGGAGAACTGAGCTTGGGACATGCTGGATTTATGTGTGTGGGAGCTTTCACAGGAGCTTTCTTTACTAGATGCATGGAGGAGGCCATGCCCAGTGTAGGAATGCGCTTCTTTTTTGCTCTGATTTTAGGAGCAGCAGTAGCTGGAGTGTTTGGTATTCTTATCGGAATTCCGGTACTCCGCTTAAAGGGCGACTATTTGGCGATTGTCACTCTGGCTTTTGGAGAGATTATTAAAAATCTCATCAATGTTATGTTTATAGGAAAAGATTCTAAAGGATTTCATTTCTCTATTAAAGATAGTCTTTCTTTAGGATTAGATGATACTGGAGTGGTGATTGTAAAAGGAGCTCAGGGCATCACAGGAACTCCCAGAGCTGCAACTTTTACCATTGGAATTCTGTTGCTTTTGTTGACTTTAGTGATTGTGTTGAATTTAATCAATTCCCGAACAGGAAGAGCTATCATGTCCATCCGTGACAATCGGATTGCTGCCGAATCTATTGGCATCAATATCACAAAATATAAACTGATGGCTTTTTCTATCTCAGCGGCCTTGGCTGGAATGGCGGGAGTTCTCTATGCCCATAGCCTAGCAACCTTGGCAGCTACATCAGCTAATTTTGGCTATAATAAATCGATTACTATCTTGGTATATGTAGTTCTGGGCGGATTGGGGAATATGAGAGGTTCTGTGATTGCTGCCATTATCCTTACAGCATTGCCAGAGCTGCTGCGTGGTCTGAACGATTATCGTATGCTGATTTATGCGATTGTATTGATTGTAATGATGTTGTTTAATTCTAGTCCCAAGGCCATAGAACTGCGAGCTGTTATTATGAATAAGATGAAACATACAAAATCTACTGCAAAGGAGGCTTAAAAATGGCAATGTTAGAAGTAAAAAACCTTGGCATTTCTTTTGGTGGTCTGAAAGCAGTAGATAATTTTAATATAACCATTGAGAAGGGAGAACTGTATGGACTTATTGGCCCTAATGGGGCAGGAAAGACTACAGTATTTAACCTTTTAACTGGAGTTTATAAACCAGATATTGGCTCTATCCATTTGGATGGAAAGAATATTACAGGAAGAAAGACAATCGAAATCAATCAGGATGGAATTGCTAGAACATTTCAAAATATCCGTCTGTTTAAGGAACTGAGCGTATTGGACAATGTAAAGACTGGGCTTCATAATCACCATATCTATTCTACAATAGAAGGTATTTTCCGCTTCCCTAAGTATTATAAAGTGGAGAAGGAGATGAATGTCAAGGCTATGGAGCTTTTAAAGGTGTTTGACTTGGATAAGGAATTTGATTACAAGGCGTCCAATTTGCCTTATGGTAAACAGAGAAAGTTGGAGATTGCCAGAGCTTTGGCTACAGACCCCAAGCTTTTGCTTTTAGATGAGCCTGCTGCTGGTATGAATCCCAATGAGACAACCGAATTGATGGAAACCATTCGATTTGTCAGAGATAAATTTGATATGACGATTTTACTTATTGAGCATGATATGAAGTTGGTATCTGGAATCTGTGAAAAATTGACTGTTTTGAATTTTGGACAGGTTCTAGTTCAGGGAGATACATCCGATGTACTCAATGACAAGCGGGTTATCACTGCATATCTTGGAGAGTAGGAAGGGAGGACATTATGGCAATACTGGAAGTTAAGGATTTAGAAGTATATTATGGAGTAATCCAGGCCATTAAGGGAATCTCTTTTGAAGTAAACCAAGGAGAAATCATTGCCCTAATCGGAGCCAATGGAGCAGGAAAAACTACCACATTACAGACGATTACGGGCCTAATTCCTTCAAAGGCAGGCAAAATTATCTATGAGGGAAATGATATTACAAGGATTGCCAGTCATAAATTGGTATCCTTGGGCATAGCCCATGTCCCAGAGGGACGTAGAGTATTTGCTCAGCTTACTGTATTACAGAATTTAAAGCTGGGGGCTTATACTAGAAAAGATAAAGGGGAGATAGAGCAAACATTAAAGACAATTTATGCTCGCTTTCCGCGTCTGGAGGAGAGAAAGAATCAGGCAGCAGGAACTTTAAGTGGTGGGGAACAACAGATGCTTGCTATGGGCAGAGCATTGATGTCCCATCCAAAACTGATTGTTATGGATGAGCCATCTATGGGACTTTCTCCCATCTATGTAAATGAAATTTTTGATATTATTAAAGAAATCAACGACAGTGGAACCACAGTTCTTCTTGTAGAGCAGAATGCGAAAAAGGCTTTATCCATTGCGCATAAAGCCTATGTGCTTGAGACAGGAAGCATTGTACTTAGTGGGGATGCAAAAGAATTGATGAATGACGATTCTGTTAAGAAAGCATATTTGAGCGAATAGATTGATACCTCCTTGCATATATTGTAAAAGCATAGCAAGGGGGTATTTTTATGGAGCAGTTTTCTGTATATAAGGATATTAAAGCAAGAACCGGAGGCGAGATTTATCTGGGAGTGGTAGGGCCTGTTAGGACAGGCAAATCCACATTTATCAAACGCTTTATGGAATTGATGGTGCTTCCAGAGATTGAAGATGAGCACAGCAGAACCCAGGCAAGAGATGAATTACCCCAGAGTGCGGCTGGAAAGACCATTATGACCACAGAACCAAAGTTTATTCCCAAAGAAGCAGCAGAAGTGGCATTAGGAGATGGAATTGATGTCCAAGTGCGGTTGATTGACTGTGTAGGGTTTATGATTGATGGTGCAGCTGGACATATTGAAAATGACAGCGAACGATTGGTAAAAACTCCATGGTTTGACTATCAAATTCCATTTACCAAGGCAGCAGAAATTGGAACAAGGAAAGTAATCACAGACCATTCGACCATTGGGATTGTAGTGACTACAGATGGGACAATCGGGGATTTAAAGCGTTCTGCCTATATACCAGCAGAAGAAAGAACCGTGTCAGAGCTAAAGGAACTAGGAAAACCTTTTCTATTGCTTTTAAATTCTGTAAAGCCTTTTTCCGATGAAACTAGACAGTTAGCTTTAGAGCTCAGCAATAAACATGGAGTATCAGTTCTTCCAGTGAATTGTGAGCAGTTAAAAAAAGAGGATATTTTACATATTTTGGAAATGATATTAAAAGAATTTCCGGTTACTCAGTTAAATTTTCGTATTCCTAAATGGTTGGAGATTCTTCCATCAGACCATTGGCTGAAGGCTGGAGTCATTCAGGCAGTGAAAGATTTGATGGGAAAGGTAACTTTGATGAAGGATGTGGGAGATGCTCTGGCTGGAGTGGTTACAGATGTAATCAGAGGAATGAAAGCCGACCGCATGGATTTATCAGATGGCACAGTATCAGTAGATGTCAATGTAGATGACCACTACTATTATGATATTTTAAGTGATTATGTAGGGATTCCTATCAATGGAGAATATCAACTGATGCAGCAGCTTAGAAGTTTGGCAAGAATGAAGCAGGAATATGAGAAAGTCCAAAATGCTATGACTCAAGTGCGCCTGCGGGGATATGGAGTGGTGACGCCAGAGAAATCGGAGATTATTTTAGATGAACCGCAAGTAATTCGCCATGGCAATAAATATGGAGTGAAGATGCGGGCTGAAGCGCCCTCTATCAATATGATAAAAGCCCATATTGAGACAGAGATTGCGCCGATTGTGGGAAGCCAGCAGCAGGCTGAGGATTTGATTGCATATATTAAGCAAAATGCCAGAAATAGTGAGGAGGGAATCTGGAATACCAATATTTTTGGAAAATCCATAGAACAGATAGTGGAAGATGGAATCCAGGCAAAGGTGTCTCAACTTACAGAGGACTGTCAGATGAAGCTGCAGGATACATTACAGAAGATTATCAATGATAGTAAAGGGGGGATGATTTGTATTATTATTTGAGGGGAAATTACTTAGGAGTAGATATTGAGTCTCAGAAATTACACTCGCAAAATAGATAGGTATTCACCAATTTTTATGCAATGCAGTATTAGTAGTACTGTGAATATTGAACGCATCAATTTGTTGTGGTGGTTAAACTTTGTAGGAAGAAGTAACGCAGCAAACCAGATACCCCACTGCCCTGCATCTACAGGAGCCTTAGTAATTCTTAGTTCCCACAACTCTGTGTTAGGAGCAAAGGTCCCTATTGTCCGAGCGAAGCGAGTTTAGTGGCTTTTGGGACTGTTTTTAACAGAGTTGGGGGGACTTAGTGTTACTGGCTCCGAAGCCGCAGGGCAGTGGGGTATCTGGTTTGCTGCTGCTAATTGGCAGTTCTACGAATTAAAATGAGGTCGGTTCTACAAACTAGAACTAAACTAGAATTAGAAATCGTTCTAGGTTTCGATAGTTGTTATAGTAGTTTGCCCAGTATAATAAATATAAGTACAATATCTATTGGTTGTCACAAAAAGAGTGAAACAGTCATAAAAATAACCAGATATTGTGAAGACTCTTCCAGACATTCCGCAAATATTCCTTCTAAAAACATAGGCAAACTCTGATTCGCAGCTATATATCCTTAAAACTGCCGACTACCACAACGAGTTAATTTATCTTCCAGCTTTCAGTTTTTTACATGGTCTAAATGCAAAGATAAAGCTCCTATAAGATTTGCATCATTGCCATACTTACAAGCCACAACCTCTGGTTTCCCAAAAGGAGTAAATGGAATTATTTCAAACTGTCGGTCAACGCATTGACGAATTTTCCCTGTCACTTCTGGTCTGGCACTGATACCACCGCCAATAGCAAATCTCTGCAAATCTAACACTGCCTGTACTGCATAAATTCCTGCAGCTGTATATCGGCCAAATTCCTCAAAAGCTTCCACAGCTTCTTCTTCCTCTGCATCATATGCCTTAAAAAATGTAAATCCATCTAGACCATGACCCCATTGGGGAAGGTTTTTATGTTTAGCATAAAGCCGCAAAAGCCCTGTTGTAGAAGTGTAGCTGCTCCAGGTCGCCAATATATTTTCACTTTGGATTTCAGGAATTCCCTGGGACAACCGATTTAAATCTGTCGCAAACACAGACAATTCTCCAGCCCCAAATGTATTGCCCATCCATACTTTCCGATTCAGAACAATACCGCCCCCAATGCCTGTCCCAAGCACCAGCACAGCACCATTATCTACATCAGCCAAAGCGCCATTCCATGCTTCCGCACTGGCTGCACATTTGCCGTCGTTAGCTATTGTGGTCGGGACATGAAGCACTTCCTCAAAATACTGGCCTACAGGGGCATCTTTAATAAAACGGAAAGCACCACCTGTATGAGCAATCCCTTTTTTCGTGTCAATACGACCAGGCATGGATACTGCTGCCCCAATATACTCGCCATGAAGTTCATCACCAATATTTTTAACAGCAGACAACAAATCTTCCATACTGTCTAAAGGAGACTGCCTTTTTCCCTGTTTAAGAAATGTGCCATCATCTCCCATAAGCGCATATTTGATAAATGTCCCCCCAAGGTCCAATACAAGATATTGTTTCATATCAATATTCCTTTCCCCATTTTATATTTCTTTATGTACTTTAATCATATAACAAATCCTATGAAAATTCCATACTTTTTGACTATTGAAAACTAAAAATACAAACTCAATCTCTTTATGGTATGATTTAAGTGACGAACTCCAAATTCATACAAAAAGAGATGAGTTTGACCTTAAAATGGGTAAATTCTTGTTTAGATTATAATTTCTGGTTTATAATGTTTGAGCCAAAAATCAATCTGGATTATATATGCCATCATCTGTGGAGCTGCCATGAGTTGACCATACCAAGGTTTTCCATAGTCAGAAGGACTGGATAGGAATTTTTGGACTTTTTGTTTATCTAAAAACCTAAGAACAGGTGCCGAGGAATCGGAAAGGATTTCTTGCACTTTTTCTGATAAAAGTTTTTCATATCCTGTATCATAGGTCTTAGGATAGGGAGATTTTCTTCGGAAAAGAATTTCTTCTGGCAGTTTACCTCTCCCAGACTG
>DEPC01000003.1:0-350 GCA_002358555.1 Hungatella sp. UBA3402
AGAAGAACTTGCCGAAAAAAAGATATTACTCTTTTCCACATAACTACTGACTTTTCTAACTTGATTAAAGAATTAGCGAAATACCATGATTCCAAGTCCAAAGAAAAGACACCCAATTCCAACCGTCATTGAGTGCCAACACAAAGCCCTTGTTTATGCAGCAGGGGCATTTCTATTTTGTACTTTTTTATGTACCTTTTTTGTAAACAGAGATGAAACTTGATAAGCTCCAAATCCATTGACTTTCTAGGAAATCGTTGATTTCAAGACAGTCTTAACATATAATAAATAGGGATAAAACCTATCCTTTTGTAACAGTTGGTTATTGTTAAAATTATGAAAAAAGTTTA
>DEPC01000003.1:668-9867 GCA_002358555.1 Hungatella sp. UBA3402
TAAAATTATGAAAAAAGTTTATAAAATAGGGCTTTGTGTGCTATGATTGCTTTGGAAAATTTAAAGTTGTGGAGATACATGATAAATAATAAAGACATTGTAAAATATTTCTATGAAGTAATTCTTTCAGAAAATTTACTTGATGAACTTTCTAAATATATATCAGAGGATTGTGTGCAAAATGATACTAGAGAGGAAATCTAAATAACTTCTATGTTGCCTATTGCTCAAATTTGAGTAGCCTATACTTGGCAACAGCAACCAAATAACCCACATTCAGAAAGGAGATATACCATGTCACAAGTACTAGTTCACACACACAACTACACCGAGGAGGATTATTACAATCTACCAGAGAATATCAGAGCTGAATTGATTGATGGGCAATTCTATTACATGTCAGCTCCTAGTAGGATTCATCAAAAAATACTTGGCTTTTTATTTAAGAAAATTTCATATTATATTGACCAGAGAAAAGGAGATTGTGAAGTCTATCCCGCCCCATTTGCTGTTAAGCTGTTTGAGGACGATAGTAAAATAATAGTAGAACCAGATATCAGCGTTATCTGCGACCCAGATAAACTAACAGACAGAGGCTGCACGGGTGCTCCCGACTGGATTATTGAAATTGTTTCCCCTGGTAATTCCGGTCATGATTATATTTATAAGCTTAATTTATATGCAGAAGCAGGTGTCAAAGAATATTGGATTGTTGACCCTCATAGCAAAAAAATTCTTGTATATGACTTATCACAGGCTGACATGAAAATAGATAGTTATACATTCCAGGACAAAATAAAGGTCAATATCTATGACGATTTATGGATTGACTTTAAGGAACTACAGTTGTAAGAACCTAATGCGGAATGGAGAGTAATATGGAACAAAATTTATCTCAGTATAAAATTTTCTACGAGGTTGCCAAGACAGGAAACATCTCTAAAGCTGCCAAGGAGCTTTATATCAGCCAGCCGGCTATCAGTAAGGCCATTGGAAAGTTGGAGGACTGTTTAAATACAGACCTTTTCACCAGAAATTCCAGAGGTGTTCAACTGACAGAAGAAGGACAAATTCTGTTTGAACATACCCGCAGGGCCTTTGAGGAGCTTTCCAACGGAGAGATGGAACTTAAGAGAATCAGGGAATTTCATATGGGACATATTCGAATCGGTGTCAGCAATACTCTTTGCCGATATATTATGGTGTCCTATTTAAAAGGATTTATTGAAAAATATCCCCATATGAAAATCACTATTGAAAGTCAATCCACTACTCACACCATGTCTATGCTGGAAAAACAAACAATCGATTTAGGTTTGATTGCAGAACCTAAGCCTCAAAAAAATCTTGTATTTCTTCCTCTTATGGAGATTGAGGATATTTTTGTAGCTTCTCCTGCTTATCTGGAAAATTTAAAGCTTCGGGAGGGAGAAGATGCAGATATCTTCCAAGTAGGAAATATTATGCTTTTGGACCGAGCCAATGCAACCAGACATTATATTGATGAATATATGTCCCAAAATCATATTGAGGCAAACAGTCTTCTAGAAGTCACTACCATGGACTTACTAATTGAATTCTCTCGCATCGGTCTGGGAATTGGAAGTGTGATAAAAGAATTTGTGAAAGAAGATTTAGAAAGTGGGCAATTAGTACAGTTAAAACTCAAAGCACCTATCCATAAAAGAACGGTTGGGTTTGCGTATTTTTCCAACCGTCTTTCTAATACTTTAACTATGTTTCTTGACTTTTGTCATGAGATATCGTTTTGATAAAATTTCTACAGCTTACATGAGCTGTCCTAGAAGAAATCGGAAAAAAAGGAGCAGAAACGCATATAAGGCAATTACTATCTGGAATATCATCAATGCCATCATGCTGATAAAGCCGCTGATTAACACCCCAATATACAACAGCAGGAACAAGCTGTAACCTGCATAAGCCCAGCATCGAAGCCCTAACAGTCGGTTTCTTTCATCTGTCTCCGCTATTTCCCGCTTTTTTCTTAAAGATGGATTTTTTAAATAACGGACATTTTTAGTGATAAGCACTAAGCCCGCAGCTATGAGGGCAATTCCAAAACTACTGTAAAAACTAAAGACAAATTCTCTAGAATTTTCTTCCAAATACAGTATCGCAGGGATTCCATTCGCCAGAAATATCATGCCAATAGAAATTCCCCCTAAAATAACTACACCGATGCCTACTTTAATACGAGTTTTACATCTCTTTTCAAAATCAATAGGATAATCTGTAAATAATTGATTCAGCCACATAGTTATTCCTCCTCAAATAAAAAAATATCTTCAATTTGTTTATCAAAAAATTTGGCGATTTTATATGCCAACTGCAGAGAAGCATTGTATCTTCCATTTTCTAAAGAGATAATTGTCTGTCTGGTTACTCCTACTGCTTCTGCTAAATCTTCTTGACGGATTTTCTGCGCTTTGCGCAGTTCTTGAATCTTATTTTTCATGCCACCACCCTTTTGTTTTTTTAAATGTCTAGTTTACTTTACATTTTTAGTATAGCATGCTTTACATTTAATGTCAAGTATATTAGATGGGAGATTGTCAGCAAAGCTGGCCTACACACCGCCGCAAAAATGCCTCCAGCGTTCTTGAAAGGAAAAATAATGAAAAGAGCCATTGCAAAATATAGTATCAACCTATCATTTTGCAATAGCTCTACTTATATCTGTCAAAGATGATGAATCTCTCTTATTTAAAAGATGCTCTGCCCCTCATAATCTCTGATTCTTCTATATTTTGAATGACTGTCTCCCCTTCTTGGGCCAACTGTTTAAATTGAGCAATGGTTTCCTTCATCTGAGGCAAAGCCTTCTGTTTATATTGGTTAATGGAATCTAATGCGCCTAAGGTCTCTTTAAATGCCTCTTTTAAAGTTTCTACCTGAATATTGGAATCCATAGCCTGTTTTTGAATCTCTGTCCCCTGGGTATTGAGCATCCTTGAGGTAGATGCAATCATATTGTTAGTAGTCTGATTTAAAATCTTTACCTTTTCTAATACAAGCTTTTGATTATATAATGCTCCAGCTACCGTAACTGCCACATTTAAGGCAGCAATCGTCACTGTCTGGGCGCGGTTCACAGACCGAATCAACTCATAATTATTTTTCCTGATAACTTCCATTGCAATGATCCCATTCTGATTCACAGCCAGCATCTGATTAAAATCTATCATTCTCTGTCTTAATGGAAATAGAATTTCCTCCTCAATAAACTTAATTTTCTCTGAATCTCCATTGACAGCTCTCTGATGATTAATCTGTTCTGTCAAATAGTCATCCAGTTCCTGGCCAAGAACAATTTTCTGGTTCAGTTGTTTTGTTAAATCCCGCATAGCAGCCTGTTCCAGTTCCAGAGTAGTATTGTCATCTCTCAAAGTCCTGGCCCCTTTTTCTAAAGATTCCATAATTTCTCCAATAACCGAATCTGCTGCCTTAAATTTATTAAAATATGACCGAACTGGATTAAAAAGATTACCCAGAGGACCTTTCTTTAAAAAATCAACAGCTGAGGGGTCCAAGTCTTCCATCTGACGGGAAAGTTCCTCCAATCCCTTTGCCACAGCTCCACTCTCTCCGCCTGCCTTTGATAAATCGCCGATTCTTGTTGTCATAATCGAATTTTTATCCGCAGACTTTTTAATAATATCTGTCCCAAATTCTTCAATAGCCTTTGTCAGCTCTTGTCTGTCTTTAAAATTGTCAATATCTGTTCTTAGGATTTCATCACCCTTTTCTTTTGAAGCATCAGATATCATTAAGCTGGTGGCAGTATCAACCGCAGTTTCAGCTTCTACAGCTTTTTTAATCTCCTCTTTTGCCGGAAGTTCCAATGTAAATGCCATATTTTCCTCCTATTCTTTATCAAACATGGTTCTATATCTTTGTAAAGCATCGCATTCATCCCCCACTTTCGTTTCACTTAGCAGGAGGTATTCTGCCGAAAATTGGATAAATAGATATTTGAGTCAAAAAGTATCCTGTCTTTATCATATGTAAATTATCCCGCAATTTTTCTGGGACAGATGGAGCATTAGTATTATAAACTAGAATTAAACAGATTCTTCAGTTTATAAATTACATCATCGGAATCTGCATTGATATTTGCCGCTTCATTGATTGCAGAAATGCTTTCCAAAGCAGGAATATCTGCATTATATCCAATCGTATAGATAGGAATATTTAACGCATCAATGGGCTCCTGAATATCTTTTAGTGAATATCCTCGGTTCGTCTCTCCATCAGAAAGTACAAACATCATCACCTTTGCATCAGGATATTCTTCTTTTGCTTTCATCAGCATATCTGCTGCCACAATAATTCCGTCAAAAGTAGCTGTGCCTCCAGAAGCACTAAGACTTTCTACAGCTCCCTTAAAGGAAGACTGGTGATTCAAATTGAACTGTCCTACAGGGAGGTTGATTACTACATCATCCGAATATGACACCAATCCAATATAGTTTGTGGTGTTGATATATTGCATTCCATTAATTAAAGATGTCTTCAAGGAATTTAAAGGCTCTCCATTCATAGAGCCAGATACATCAGCCACAAACACTGCCAAAATAGGCTTTCCACTATCTTTCTCCTTTTTCCACAACTCCTGGGCATTCAAAAGAACTGTTCCATCAACTTCCTTTTGTTCTACTGTATAATGAAGGTCCACATTAAAGCCATAATCTGAAGCTAATTTTTGGTTTTCTTCGGATTGAGAAAATTCTGCAAATAGCTGAAGAATTTTCTTTTTTTGGGCAGATGTTCCTTGAGGAGTATAGAGAGGATTTGTATGTAGAAAACCAAAAGGTGTAAATTCATACTTTCTTGCCAAATCTGGGTCATTGATATAGGTTTGATATTCCATGACAAATCCATCTAATGTTCCTGTCTCTGCAGCATCTCGCATCTGAAGAGTCGTATATGCTACAAATGGAACATTTGACTGGAAAGATTGAAACCCTTGTACAGCATCCTCTTGTAAAGGATTCTGAGGATTATAAGTCTGCAAGGTAGAAACCAGGAAATTTAGTCCTGTAGCGGAAGCATAGGGATTCGTATATCCCATGGCAAATTCACCATTTGCAGTTGCATCTACAATTGTTTTTAAATTGATAGAGCCATATTTCTCCACCAAATTTTTTTGAGTCTCTTTGGAAAGAAGAATTCCGGCTGTATTGCCTACCAGCTTGTCACAAACTGCCTCTACTGCAACTCCATCAGCAATCAACATCTTGCCCCAGAAATCATTGGATGGAGTATAACCATCAGGAATATATTTGCCACTGTGTATGTAATCCATTCCAAGCCCCGATGCAACATTGCGAATCATAATGGAAACCGGTTCTCCATCAATTTCAAATCCAGATTTATTGAAAGATTCTGCAACCTCATTAATCCACCCATCTTTTCCTGGCCCACATTTTTCAGAGGTAGAAAAAATCTCTGCATAGAGGGAAGTCGTTGGTCTTACTGTAATCTCATTGGTATCAATATCTGGAAGCTCGTCCACATTCGTATCAGCCAATTCTACAGGAGATTTGATAATCTCTGCTTGTCTTGGAGCAATCTTTTTATAATATTTTTCAATAGCAGCTATTGCAGACTCTGTATTGATAGTCTTAGCTGATTTTCCCATATTTTTTGTCAGACTAATCCCAGCAAATGCAGCAGCAAATACCACTATGCCAATACCCATAATTACAATCAGTTGTTTTTTATTATTTCTCATCTTTTTCCTCCTTGGGATTGTAGAGTACTCTCTTATCGATTTCCTGTCCGATTATAATACTCAAGCTGACTTAGTAATCTATTAATCTCTGCGGCAGCTCCATCAATATCCTGTTCAGAATAATCCATGTCAGACATTTCCATCATCAAATGGTCCACTTCCAAGAGAACCTTTTCATTTTTTTCCAATATAGAACGCATATCGTCTAAATTTTCATCATAAAGCTGTTTCTTCTTTTCTTGAATATCATCAGGAATATCGTCAAGTTTATATTGTGCTGAAGACAACTTTTTATATTCAATCTCATCAAAAATAATCATTTTATTGACAATTCTGATAATCGATTTTGATAATGCATCCGATGCAGAGCGAACGACCCCCATAAACTTCTCATAACTCAAGGTTCCCTGCCCAAATCTGCGACTCACTAGCTTCTCAAAGGTTGAAACTTCATTTTCCATCCTCTCTATCTGGGAAATAGCTGATGTGGAAATTCCTCCAAGAATTGCACTAAAACGATAATGTTCTAAAAATTCTCTGGCCTTTTTGTTCGCATTTTCCTCATTCACTTGTAAAAGCTCTGCTTTTTTTTCCATCAAAAGTGCTTTGTTCATCAGTACAAAAGAAGGAACAGCTATTACACCAATGGCAACAGAAGCTGCAGCCGCAACTGTATTGCCGCTGAAGGGAGATAATCCTATAAGCCCTGGGGAAAACAGGCAAACCATAGCTACAGCAAAAGCCGCATTGCCAGCAAAAAGTTTGATGTATTTATTCACGTATTTTCTCTCCAATACTACCAAAAGACAGCTTCCTGTCTCTTTTATTGTAAAGCCATTAAAATAATGGAGCATCACTCCCACTGACTTTCATATGCGGGAATCTGACATTATTATCTACAAACAGTATACACCTTTTTTGACAATTTGAGAAGCAGATAATTAGAGCCAGCAAGATAACTCTCATGCAATTTCTAATGAACCAAGAAAGCTTATTATAGTTTGCTATCCATCTAAATGTATATCTCAAAAAATTGGAATTTCCTATAAGGCAAAAAGAGTTCCCTATAGGCTCAGAAATTCCAGCCCATAAGAAACTCTTTTCAGAGTATAACTTAAACACAAATCTAAATATTATTTTACAACTAAATTTACAATCTTTCCAGGAACATAGATTTCTTTTACTACATTTCCTGCCATCTTATCAGCCACAGCCTTCTTTCCTGCCTCAATCGCTTCTTCTTTAGATGCATTTGCTCCAATTTTAACGATGGCTCTAGTCTTTCCATTGATTTGAACAGCAATCTCAATTTCATCTTCCTTCATCGCTTCTTCATCACATTCTGGCCATTGAGCATGGAATACAGTATCTGTACCACCTAATTGTTGCCACAATTCCTCTCCAATATGAGGAGCAAAGGGAGACAAAAGTACGACAAAGGTCTTTAAGGTCTCCTTATCAATTCCTCCCTCTTTCTTAGCTAATTCCATAAATTTATTATTATATTCCATGAATCCAGAAATTACAGTATTGAGACTAAATTGATTAAATCTCTGTTCAATGTCAAATATCAATTTATGACGTAGCCGCAGCATCTCCTTATTTGGAGTAATTTCCTTATCTTTATTGTCCATAACCAAATTCCAGAAACGATTTAAGAATCTGCTTACCCCTTCAATTCCTCTGTCGTCCCACTCGGCATCCAATTCTGGTGGCCCTACAAACAACTCATACATTCTTAGAGAATCACATCCATAATCCCGAACCAAGTCGTCAGGAGACACTACATTTCCCTTGGATTTACTCATTTTAATGCCGTTTTTCCCTGTAATCATTCCCTGATTGAACAACTTGGCAAATGGTTCATCAAAATCCACGGCACCAATATCATACAAAAATTTGGTATAAAATCTTGAATACAGCAGATGGAGTACTGCATGTTCCACACCACCAATATACATGTCCACAGGAAGATATTTATCTGCTTTCTCTTTAGAAACTAGCTCTTTGTCATTATGGCTATCCACATATCTTAAGAAATACCAGGAAGAACCTGCCCATTGAGGCATAGTATTTGTCTCTCTCTTAGCTGCTCCACCACATTGAGGACAAGTACAGTTTACCCATTCATCAATGGCTGCCAATGGAGATTCTCCAGTTCCTGTAGGCTGATAGCTTTCTACCTCTGGAAGCTTTAATGGAAGCTGTTCTTCTGGAACTGCCACATTACCGCATTTAGGACAATGGATAATGGGAATCGGCTCTCCCCAATACCTCTGTCTGGAAAATACCCAATCGCGGAGTTTATAATTTATCGTTTTCTTGCCTAATCCTCTAGACTCAATCATAGCAGGAGCTTCTTTTTTTAATACTGCAGATTCCATGCCATTCCATTCTCCAGAATTAATCATGGTTCCACTGGCTTCTGTATAGGCTTCCGTCATAGTTTCAATTTCTTTTCCGTCTTTGGCAATGACCTGGATAATGGGAATATTGAATTTCTTTGCAAACTCAAAGTCTCTGTCATCATGGGCAGGCACACACATAATAGCACCTGTGCCATAATCAGCCAGTACATAGTCTGACAACCAGATAGGAGTTCTTGCACCATTTAGCGGATTGATGGCATAGCTTCCTGTAAATACGCCAGTCTTCTCCTTGTCCTGCATACGGTCTACATTGGAGCGCATGGAAGAGTCAAAAATATATTGTTCTACAGCTTCCTTCGTTTCTTCTGTAGCTAAACTTTTAGCTAGGGCATGTTCTGGAGCTAAAACCATGAATGTTGCTCCATAAAGAGTATCTGGCCTTGTAGTATATACGGTAATCTTCTCGTCTTTTCCTTCTATTGGAAAATCTACCTCTGCTCCGTAAGATTTCCCAATCCACTCGCTTTGCATTTTTTTGACCTTTTCTGGCCAATCCAATTTATCTAAATCATTTAACAGACGCTCTGCATAGGCGGTGATTTTTAACATCCACTGGCGCAGATTTTTCTTGGTTACAGCAGTGCCGCATC
Organism: Hungatella sp. UBA3402; assembly: GCA_002358555.1. Lineage (GTDB taxonomy): Bacteria > Bacillota > Clostridia > Lachnospirales > Lachnospiraceae > UBA3402. The sequence goes on from DEPC01000003.1 coordinate 9,443, forward strand.
GCTCGCAGCATCCATTGACCACTTCCTCATTGGCAAGGCCCGTCTTACAGGAGGGGCACCAGTTAATAGGAAATTCCTTTTCATAAGCCAGCCCCTCTTTAAACATTTTCACAAAAATCCACTGTGTCCATTTATAGAATTCCGGATCCGTTGTATTTACTTCCATATCCCAGTCATATAATGCCGCGATATCGTTAATCTGATTCTTGATATTTGCTACGTTCTGTGCCGTAGAAATCGCCGGATGCACGCCCATCTTGATCGCATAATGCTCCGCAGGAAGTCCAAATGCATCCCATCCCATCGGATGTACGATATAATAATTCTGAAGTAATTTGTAACGACTCCACACATCGGAGATCACATATCCTCTCCAGTGTCCTACATGAAGTCCATTTCCTGACGGATATGGAAACATATCCAGA
>DEPC01000138.1 GCA_002358555.1 Hungatella sp. UBA3402
CGTCTGGAATCATTGGAAAAAATACCACTTTTGGCAAACCGTGATAAGTTGTATCTGCTGCCCAGTGATTTAATGTGTGAATTTCTTTTACCACAGGAGATAGAACAGTCACATTTGGTATCTCTATTTGTAGATAGAATTAAGACAGTTCGTTCTCGTCATCCAGTACAAGTGCTTACTTGGGACGAAAAAGGAACCTTTCCTGTTGAAATGTCAGAAGATATAACAGTGCCTTCTGTACAGAGAAGAGTAATCCGATTAGACGAAGAAAATCTAAAGGAGATTGCAAAGCTGTTAAATTAGTATTAACTAATCACAATATTAAGTATAACAAAGATTTAGAGAAAAGTAAGGAGGAGCACAATCAAATGTTTGAAATTAAGAACACTAAAAAGGTTCTGATAATGGCAGTAGTCGCAGTATTTGGATTATTTGCTATATCTTGTGCATCAGCAAGTAGTCCAGTAAATAATACAAATCAGACTACTACAGAAGAAACACCAAATGACACAAAAGAGGATACAACTGTGTCAGACCAGAAGGAAGAGGATAATAGCAATCAAACACAGGGCAATCCAATCAGTGTATACAATGATACGATTGAGCTTGGAACATTAGCCATTTTTGAGCCTTCCGATAATATTGATGCTAATAGTGGAGTAGCAATCGCTGGGTCTGATGAAGAACAACTACAACAAGAACGGATTGCTGGAGGAGCTGTTGGCGAGGTAGTATCGAAAAATTTAGAACCATTAAAAGGAATTACCGACTATTCGGAAGGTGAATATGTATTGATGTATGGTGTGACAGTAGAATAAGAGAAAGAAGAGATTCGTTTGAGAGAGATTTATCAGAAAATAGCAAAGTGGCTACAAGAGGGAAAACTTGTGGCATTGGCACAGGTAACACAAACCTGGGGTTCATCTCCACGCCGTCCTGGTTCTCTTATGGCGGTAGCCTCTGATAGAAGTTTAATAGGTTCTGTATCTGGAGGATGTGTGGAAGGAAGTGTGGTTCAGTCAGCTCTTGACTGCCTAAGTACAGGAAAACAGCGTACTGAGCAATTCTATGCTTCCAATATAGACAGCCAAAGTGTAGGATTATCTTGTGGAGGAAGCATCCATGTTTTGATAAATCAGTTAGAGCCAACATTATTTTTCAAAGAATGTGATTGGCTGTCGTCTAATCAGGAATATATAAGAATTACTTTTGCAGGAGCTGCAACAGAAAATGAAAAAAAAGAGAATATAGATTGGAAACAGCCTGTAGAAGATTTTCTGATTGGCAGCAACCTGTCAGAGCAAAATTTTGAGAATACTCTGCATATCCAGGAAATCTCTTTTGACCGTTATTGTTGTATTGTCTCATTATCAAAAGAGGAAGAAACAGATAGGGACAAGCTGCGCAGAAAAATTGCACAGGAAGCAGTCCGCTGTTGTGCGGTAAAGCCGGCTGGATATATAGAATGGGAAGGATATCTCTATTTTTATAACCATATTATTTTACAGCCAAAGCTAGTTTGTATTGGTGGAGTACATATTTCTGTGCATCTGACACAGATGGCTAAGCAGTTAGGTTATCAAACAATCGTAATTGACCCAAGAGGAATTTTTTCTACTCAGGAGCGTTTTCCTTTTGTAGACCAAATGATACAGAAATGGCCCCAAGAAGCATTTGAGGAGATTGTACTGGATTCCTCTTCAGCAGTATGTGCATTATCTCATGATTCAAAATTAGATATTCCTGCCTTAGAGATGGCTTTGAATTCCCCAGCTTTTTATATAGGAGTTTTAGGAAAAACTACTACTCAGTTATCTCGCTATTTAGAATTAAAAGAAAAAGGATTTACAGATGAGCAGCTTAACAGAATCTATGGGCCTATTGGTTTGGATTTGGGAGGCAGAGAGCCATCAGAGATAGCATTATCTATTTTATCACAGATTACAATGATTCGGTCAGGAGGAAAGCTGCCATCTCGCACGATATTAGAAGCAGTGCAGAGGGAGCAAAAAGACAAAAATGAGAAAAACAGATAAAAAGATAGTTGTTATTTTGTTGGCTGCCGGAGGCTCTGTTCGTATGGGAACACAGAAACTTTTGTTAGAATTGGGAGGCATCTCGATTGTGCGAAGATGTGCGATACAAGCACTTGCATCTTTAGCAGATACTGTTACAATCGTGACAGGAAGCAATCAGACAGAAGTAAGAGAACAGTTATCAGGACTAAATGTTGATATCATACATAATCCGAATTGGAAAGAAGGGCAAGCGTCTTCTATCAAATGTGGGATACAGTTTGTTGAAAGTATGCAAGCTCCAGATGGCGCTATTATTTTGGCAGCAGACCAACCCTTTGTCAATGCAGACCATCTAAATCAATTGATAAATTCTTGGGAGCTTGGCGAGGTAATCGTTGCATCTTGGGTAGGAGAGCAGATAGGAACACCTGTTCTCTTTGACCGTTCAATCTTTTCATCTCTTAAAGAATTAAAGGGAGATAAAGGAGCTAGACAAATATTTCCCTATTTTGATATAAAGCCAGTGGAGCAAGGAGAAAAACTATTATTTTATGATGTTGATACTCCAAAAACTTTTGAAGCTGTTAAAGAGATATGGATGCAGCGGTATGGCTGGAAGGATTGTTTTCCAATCTTTAATAGAAAAGAAGAGACACCTCTTATATATCTAGACAGCGCTGCAACCTCTCAGACTCCAAAGGAAGTAATCGATGCCCAAGCAAAGTATGAGATGAGTAGCCGCGCCAATATCCGAAGGGGCGTCTATTCACTTGCAGAAAAATCCGATGAAGCCTATGAAACAGCCAGAGAGAATGTAGCTGATTTTTTCGGTACCGATTTTGAAGGAACTATTTTTACTCATGGAGCTACAGAAGCATTGAATTTGGCCATTTGGGGATGGGGGAATTCTAATTTACAGAAAGGAGATTTGGTTGTTTTAGATACTGGCAGTCATCATGCCGGAATCGTGCCATGGCTGATGTTGGCAAAGCAAAAAGGAATCTACTTAGAATTTATAGATTTAGACGAATGGGGAGAACTGTCTGAAAAAAGATGGTTAGAGCTGCTTAAAAAAAGACCGAAAGCAGCGTTTTTCACCCATATATCAAATGTAACTGGCCAAAAAAATGATTTACAGCAACTGACCAGCCAAGCTCATGAAGTAGGAGCCATCGTATTTGCAGATTGTGCCCAATCAGCAGGACATACTCCACTCCATATAAAGCAGATGGGAGTTGACTTTGCTGCAGTATCAGCCCATAAAATGTATGGTCCATTTGGAATTGGGTTTCTATGGGCAGCAAAAAAGGTAAGAGCTATACAGCCCTTGATTGGAGGGGGAGGAATGGTAGAATCTGTAAGTAAAAATGATTTTTCTATGACAGAATCCCCTTCTTGTTTTGAGGCGGGAACGCCAAATATTACTGGAGCAGTCGGATTTGCAGCAGCATGTGATTTCCTTCGTAAAATAGGAGTGGAACAAGTAGAACGCCATAGCCAGTATCTCTGTAACCTGGCAAAACAGCAATTATCAGCAATTAATGGAGTTCATATTCTTGGAAATCCAAAGAAAGAAAAGATTTCTCTGTTATCGTTTACAATAAAGAATGTGCATCCCCATGATGCTGCTTCTTTTTTAGCTGATAAAGGGATTGCTGTTCGGGCTGGATATCATTGTGCTATGCCATTTCACAAAGCAATGGGGATTCCAGCAAGTGTTCGAGCTAGTTTTGGTGTATATTCATCAGAAAATGATGTACAATGTCTTGCAGCAGCAGTACAACAAGCAATCGAGGTATATGGATATGAAACAAGATAAAATTATGGAAAAATACCGTTATCCCATATATCGGAAGGAGAAAAAACAGTTTGTAGAGCAATATGCTGGACGAGAGGACGGTTTTCTTCAATGGGCATCTGGAGAAAATCCTTTTTGTGGCGACTCTTTGCGAATAGGAATATGGCTTTCTGGTTCACAAAAAGATATTATTCAGGATATTTGCTATGATGGCTATGGATGTTCCTTATGCATTGCCTCTGCTGAAACATTACTAGAAGCTATCAAAGGGAGTGAAGTATCAACAGCAGAAAAAATAAATATACCAGAAATACTATATAGATTGGGAAATATCTCTATCAGTCAAACAAGAATGAAATGTGTTGAGCTTCCTATAACCATATTGGGCAGAGCTTTGCAGAAATCTTGACTTTTCTTTTTTTAATCCATATAATAATCATATACATTAAAAAATAGAGATATAAAAACAGGACTGTTTACTAAACCAATATAGAATAATTATCAGGAGAGAATTATGTGCAGCAGATATTATATAGATGATAACATAACTGTGGAGCTTGAGAGATTGATTGGTCGTATGGATGAAAGACTAAAATATGATTCCATGATATCTGTAAAGAGGATTGCTGAAAAGGATATACGCCCTACAGACGAAGCCCCCGTTTTGGAAGGAGAAAGCAACTCTATATCTTGCAAATGGAAGAAATGGGGATTTCTTGGATTTCAAGGAAAAAAGGTGATTTTTAATGCCAGATGTGAATCAGCCATGGAAAAACCACTTTTTCGTGATAGTATGCTGCACAGACGTGTTGTAGTTCCTGCCTCATGGTTCTATGAATGGAATTCTAAAAAAGAAAAAAATACATTTTTCAGAAAAGATAAATCGATTCTGTTTATGGCAGGATGCTACAGACAATATAAAGATAGCGAGCATTTTGTGATTCTTACCACCCAGGCTAATGCTTCCATGAGTCCAGTGCATGACCGTATGCCCTTAATCCTTGAGCCAGAGGAGATTCTTCCATGGATTTTCAATGACAAAAGGGCAGAGGAGATTTTGCAAAAAACTCCCTGTTTATTAGAGAGAAAAAATGATTATGAACAGTTAGGTCTATTTTAGATAGCTCTATCGTTTTTATACCACAAACTTTTTAGCTGTTGTGAATCATAGGATTAAAAATTTTTGCACATAGTCAATATATTCTTTTCACCTTAGAATAAGTATACTGGATATAGAGAAAAAAAACCATAAAAACTATTCATTCTATCTTCTGTAAAATAAAAGCTTTCCAAACAATGCATACAAAATCGTATGAAAATATTTTTTGTATGCATTGTTTTATATTTTATCTTCATGGAGATGGGAAGAAAACATTTGCATTTATAGAACAAATTCACAAGACATTTGCAAAAGAAGAAATTGAAATCTGTCCCCTCCCTAAAGTGATAAATTCCCAGACTTGAGAAATCGAAATTTCTCGATAATTAAGATTAAAAATAGAAAAAAATAAGATATACTATAAAAGGAGTAACAAATATATGAGAGTAATAGCAGGCAGTGCAAGAAGAATCCAGTTAAAAACGATAGATGGTCTGGATATTCGTCCTACTACAGACCGAATTAAAGAAACTCTCTTTAATATGCTCCAAAATCGTGTGATTCAGAGCCATTTTTTAGATTGTTTCAGTGGAAGCGGGGCGATTGGCATCGAGGCATTAAGCCGTAGTGCAACAAAAGCGGTCTTTATTGAACAGAATCAAAAAGCAATCGAATGCATTCAGCAGAATTTAAAGGCGACTCGTCTGGAGGATAAAGCAGTAGTAATAAAAAGTGATATATTGGCAGGACTAAAAAAGCTAGAGGGAAAAGAATACTGTTTTGATATTATTTTTATGGACCCACCTTATAATCAAGAGTGGGAGAGAAGAGTACTAGAATATCTTCAATCCTCCAGCCTTCTTAATGATGAAACCTTGATTATTGTAGAAGCGTCTTTGAAAACAGATATTTCTTATATAAAAGATATAGGGTTTGAAATTGTAAAAATTAAGGAGTATAAAACGAATAAACATATCTTTTTGAGACAATATGCTCTTATATGAAACTTCAAACTTCATTTACAAAGATAGATTATCATAGAGCTTTTGACAAAATTTAATTGTCCGATGATAAAGTTCTGTAATTACTACAACTACCATATTATCAATCAAAAATGCTGCTATAAAAGAAAGCGTTATGGTTACAACCAGGGATAGCAATATCCCTCCCACATAATAATATTGGTCTGTATAGATATGCAATGTTTCTTTTGTTATAAGACATATTATATTCCAATGAATCAGTATCAAAGAATAGCTGTATTTTCCCAAAATTCTTAACAGTGGGCGTTCTTTGGAAAATAGTTTTGGAAAGGAAAATACCATCGAAAATAGTCCCAAAGAAATCAGCAGCATGGTGGGAGAGCAGTTGCAGCAAATTTCTAAGAAATCTTCCTTGTTTTTGATATAGTATATCGTTATTCCAAAACTGACAAGAGCAGCGGCTATAAGTAATCGGTCGTATTTTCTTGTCTCTTTTCTTATAACCCAGTAGCCTGCGACTGCAATGCCAATCCAAGATGAGAGAATCGGATTTACTGCACAAGGGATAGGGCTATAGGTTGTAAAATACATGAAAATACCACTTATTACTACCATAGCTGTCAAGGTTTTATAAGGCATATTGCAAAACATATAGCGAAAAAAAGGGACTATGATATAGATACCCAAAACTGTATATACCATCCAGTAATGGGGAGCTTCTGGCAAACCTCCTGTAAAAAGGCGATCTATGATATCCTTCACAGCAGTAAAATTGATATGCACAAGTTCATTGTTGAACCATAAGCAGAATACAAAATAAACTAACATGGGTAATAGGATTCTTGCGGCTCGATGAAGATAAAAAGCGGTCAAGCTTTCTTCTTTGAAAGGCATCAGCAAAGCTCCACTTAACATCACATAGACTACATTACATGCCATACAAAAAACATACAAAACTGTTAAGATATAAACCCAATGTTCATCTTGTATTCTTCCATTTGCCAAGTCTATCTGGATTGCATGGGTAATAATTACCATAACCACAGCAAATATTCTTAGCCAATCATATTCATGAATTCTATCTTTTCCTGACTGTAATCCCAAAATATGCTTGATATAATTGGGGTCTTTCTGCATCTTGCAAATGTGCATCACAACTGCCAATACTTCCAGCAGAATTATTCCAATAAGTCTTTTTCCATCTAGGCCAAATAAACACATTCCCAGAATCAGCAGGATTCCCATTGCCCCCCAAAATAGATATCCTGATAGATTCTGAATTTTGTTCCTTGCCCCTTTCAGCATTGTATCCTCCCATAAATGCCTTTTTAGATAACTCGAATGTACTGATATTTTTCAAAGAATAAATTGCTTTGTAGGAAATACTATAGAAATAGAATTGAGAAGTTAAAAAATGAACTAAACAATAAATGTCAGTACACTAGTCTTTGCAGAAAACTATTACATCATACGGATTAGTCCAACCATAACCCCCAATATTTGTACCTTGTCTACAATAATAGGCTCTAAAGCATCATTTTCAGGCTGAAGACGATAATGACCTTTTTCTTTGAAAAAACGTTTCACTGTAGCAGAATCATCAATGAGAGCAACTACAATCTCACCATTATGTGCTGTTTCCTGCTGTTTGACAATAATCTGATCTCCATCAAAGATTCCTGCTTTAATCATACTTTCTCCCTTTACCCGCAGCATAAAGGTCTGCTCATTTGGAAGCATCTCCACAGGAATCGGGAAATAGCTTTCAATATTTTCTTCTGCTAAAATTGGTTGGCCAGCAGCAACAGTACCAATAATAGGAACATTTACCAATTCTCTTCTGTTTTGGTTAAAACTGCTATCAATAATTTCTATAGTCCTTGGTTTTGTAGGGTCTCTGCGGATATAATTCTTTCTTTCTAAAGTCTCTAGATGGGAATGAACGGATGAAGTGGATTTTAAATGAACTGCCTCACAAATCTCACGGACTGAAGGGGGATATCCCTTTTTCATAATTGTTTCTTTGATATATGCTAATATTTCCTCTTGCTTTGGTGTAATCTTATCTTGTGCCATATGTTGACCTCCCAAAATAGAACATGTATTCTTATCTACCATATATCGTATCATATTTTTCAAAAAAATGCAAACTTTTGTTCGGAAAAATAAATTATCATGATTTTTTAATTTTTTACAAATTTAGTTTCTCGTAGAGTTACTTTATCTCTAGCACTTTTACGTCTGGTTTCATCTAAAGCAGCGTAATGTTTTTTGGTAGTATTGACATCAGCATGACCGAGAACATCAGCTACCAGATAGATATCTCCTGTTTCCTGATACAAAGAGGTTCCATAAGTACTTCTAAGTTTATGTGGGGAAATTTTCTTTAATGGAGTCACAATTTTCGCATATTTTTTAACAAGATTTTCTACAGTTCTTACCGAAATTCGTTTCATCTGTAAAGACAAAAAGAGAGCATTTTCATGACCTTGTATGGGAACCATCTGACAGCGCTGTTCCATATAATCATGAAGAGCATCTTCGACTTCAATCCCAAAATATACGGTGTATTCTTTTCCTCCTTTTCGATGAATCCTAATTCCACCATTTTTAAAGTCTACATCATTCAAATCCAGCCCTACACATTCTGATACACGAATTCCAGTGCCAAGAAAAAGAGTCAGCAATGCAAGGTCCCTGGTTTTTGTCTTTTTATGAAAAGCCTTCTGTTTATCAGTGAGAGAATCCCCTTTTTCTGCCTCATCTAATAACCTTGCAACTTCTTCCATATCAAGCCGGATAATTTCTTTTTCATGAAGCTTTGGAAGTCTTACAAGTGCAGCTGGATTATTTTTTAACTGTTCTTTTCGATAATAATAGTTATAAAAGCTTTTTAGGGATGAAATTTTTCGTGTGATTCCTCGTTCTTTGTTCACGACTTCTTGTTGTTTTTCATTGAAACGATATTTTAGATACTCCATATATTCTTCGATATCAGTGACAGAAAGTTCATCTAAATGAGAGAGTGTAATATCTTTGATTTCCAGATTTTCGATAACAGGGTTATTTTTCTGAAGAAAATCAAAGAATATCTTTAAATCATAGGCATATGCAATTCTTGTCCGAGAAGAAGTAAAAGGTTCAATGCCTCGAAAAAAAGCCGAACAGAAGAGAGGCAGCTTTTGAATCATAATCCGCAGTTTTTGTATATTTTTCCGGTCTATTTGTTCATAATATGGCAATTCTTTCATAACAAATCCTCCATTTTTTTAGGCCATCCAGGAATATTTCCATTGATAATTGCGTGAAATATATGTTCAGAAGTACCAGGATTATGGCGATCTAATGTTTTGGTTAGTTCTTTAATATATTGACGTTTTGTATTTCCATCTACAGGACAGGGATTTTTGCAGATAGGAAGCTGATATTTCCTAGAAAACCCGATAAGGTCTGCTTCTTCTACATAAATCAAAGGACGGATTAAAGTAAGATTGGTGTGGTCCAAATAAGTTTTTGGAGAAAAGGAGTAGAAGCGCCCCTCATAAATCAATGCTAACAGCATAGTTTCTATCATATCTTGTTTATGATGTCCATAAGCTATTTTATTACATCCTATATTGATAGCTGCCTGATTAAAGGCGCCTTTCCGCAATTTTGCACATAAAGAGCAAGGATTAGATTCTTGGCGGATATCAAACAGAATTTTTCCAATATCAGTAGAAACCACGGTATAAGGAACAGATAACACTTCACAAAGCTCTTTAATCTTAGATACATCAAAACCTTTATACCCTAAATCGACAGTAATTGCATGAATTTTGAATTTTTTAGGATAAAATCTCATAAGACCATGAAGGCCATATAACAAAGCTAAGCTATCCTTACCACCAGAGATTCCTATAGCAATAAAATCATGGTCATCAATCAATCCATAGGCATCGACAGCCTGGCGAGTTAAGCTCAATAATCGTTGTAATTTCATAAAAAACTCCTTATTATGCTATTATTTTAATTAACTATTCGTTAAAGTGTTCTTTCGCGAATAGTTAAATCAAAGATATTATACCCATTTTTAAACATTTTGTCTAGTATATTTTACATTTTATTTCTAATTATATTACGCAATACACTACTACGTATTTCAATGTATTACAAAATTTTGTTCTTGTTTATCTCTTCTATTTTTAGTATGAAAACAAAGAATCATTCAAACATATTTACCATATAAAAATGCCCTAGCCTATTAAATATTTAGGCCAGGACATTTATAGATAGATTTATAGTATTTATCAAAGTTAATTTTTATTGCTGCGAATACAGCTCTTTCATCCGAATTGCCATATACTGCTTCTGTGGCAGTTCAATCTTATAAGTGAGAAGTGCATAGACAATCTTTCCTTTGGTTCCAAAATCAGGGGAACTGAACATCAATACAAGGGAAACTGCAAACAGGATACACCACCATAGCAGCTATGGACGCGCTTTCCCATGCTTACTGTGAATTTTCTCCATAAAGGTTCCCACAACCCCTGTGCCAAGTCCAGTTACATTAGTTAAAAAGTAAGTAAAGAAGGAATTGACTGGCGTGTACATCATATTATTGGCAAAATCTCCAACACCATAACCAATTCGTTCCTTCATATGAAGCGCTCTGTTTTCACCCTTATAATTCTTGTTATTCATATAACACCTTCCCTTTCTTATTTTGTTGTTCAATTTTGTTTAAATTTCAGATTTAAATTAAATTTTATAAACATATTATACCACATATAATTTAAAATATCAACATATTTTTATGTATTTTAAACAAAATAGCAAGACAAGAAAAAAAACACTCCTAGTTTTGTCTAATATCGACAATGGAGTGCTTATAAGGAAAGTTAAAATAGTTTAAAAATGTTTAATTTTTGGCGTTTAACAATTCTGGTTCTGCAAAAATCCTTATTTTTGTCTTCCAAAATAAGGTGATTTCCTTATCTAACAGACTTATGGCCATCAAAGCCCTTTCTGCATGGGGGATTCGGATTTGGGTCAATTCTATATCAGGCACAATATAATCTGGTACTTCGTCAATCCCAACCATCTTCATTTTTCTTGAAGTGAGCAGACCCATCTGGCGAAGCGCAGTTAATACACCGATAGAAACCTGATAATTCTCAAAAACTGCCCCTTCTGGCAATGAATGAGTACTAAAATAAGAAAAAGCCTGTTCTGTAATCTCTCCAATGGAATTTCCTAGAGAAACCATATCTTCTTTTGTTGAAAAAACGCCTTGTTTTAACCTCTGATTCAGAAAGGCTTCTCTACGCTTTACAAAATTATAGATTTCTTTTCCTGTCTGAAAATAATAGATGCTAGATGCCCCTGCCTTCTCTAATACATCAACAGCCATTTCTACAGCTCTGGCATTATTGATACAAACAGAACTGTAGGAACCATCTGGTATTTCATAATCATAGATTACCACTGGTTTTTGAATCTGCCTGATGGCTTTATGGTCCACAGATGATAGTTCTGTTCCGAACAGAATAATTCCGGCAATAAAATTCATATTACAGTCACGGATTACCTCTGGCCAGTCCCCTTCTGTCTCGTTGAGATAGGTCAATCCATAGAGATATCCCCTTTTTCGTACCTCTCGTTCAAAGACACTTAGAACTTCAGACCAGAGATCCAATTCCGGATCACAGACTACCTGTTTTCGGTGATTAACAATTACAACCTTAATCATCTGCATCAGTTTTTCCTTTTGTTGCACTGGGGTTTCTGGCAGTTTTCCCTGATTTTTTTTCATATCTTCAATACATTGGAAAATCTTTTGCCTAGTTTCTTCATTTACTCCTGGTTTTCCATTGACTGCCAAAGAAACGGTTGCTTTAGAAATCCCAAGATACCTTGCAACATCCGCCATTTTTATCTTCAAATTAAACACCTCTAAACATATTCTATCTTTTTTGTTTAATTATAAAGAAAATAAATGAGGTTTTCAAGCATAATATTTTCAAGGGGCTGAAAATAATTTTAGAGAACTATAAGCTTTAAAGAATCCCTAAAACATCTATTCCAGCTCTCCATCTTCTAACATCTTTCCGTCTCTCCAGATTCGCTCCAAATCATAAAATAGACGGTCTTCCTTACAAAAAGCATGAATAATGATATCGCCATAATCCATCAATATCCATCCTCCAGTTCCATATCCCTCAATCTGTCTGCACTCATATCCGGCTTTTCCAAGTACTTCCTCTACATTGTCCACCATAGCCTGGACCTGATTAGGGTTAGAACCGTCGGCAATCAAAAAATAATCGGCAATTACAGTGACATCTCGGATATCAATTACTTTAATATCCTGAGCTTTTTTCGCTTCCAATGCTGTTTTTGCCATTTTTACCATTTCTAAAGCGTTTGACATAGTATTCTCCTTATTTTATTTATGATTCTTTTCATAATAGGCAAATGCCTCTGCTGTCATAGAGTCTATTCGTCCGCCCCTATCAGTCAAATAATCCAAAGTTCCTTTCATAATCTGATATAATGCCTCATCAAGATTTTCAAAAGCCAACTTTCTCATGGCAGGTAAATTTCCAGCCTTATATCTTCTAGCCTCTATATAGTCAGCAACATATAAAATTTTATCCAGCATCTGCATATTGGGCTTTCCTGTTGTGTGACAAGCAATGGCATTGAGAATTTCTGAATCTTCAATCTCATAATTTTTTTTGGCAAGCCATGCACCATACTTGGCATGAAGTACAGCGGGAACTTTTCTCTCCATCTCAGACACAGGAATATTATGTTTTTCACAATATTTTAAGATTTCCTTATCATCATAGCATTTGGCACAATCATGCAAAAGTCCAGCCAATTCTGCCTTGTCCAGTGGATATCCATATCGCATTGCAAGACAGATGCATGTAAAAGAAACACTCAAGCTATGCTCATAACGAGAATCACTTAACTTTGATTTGAGTTTCTTTCTTAATTTTGGAATTTGAGAGTTCATTTTTAGTCATTCCTTTCTGCAAAACCTTAGATTTATGAAAGTAATCGCTCACTCTTCTTCCCTGTAATACAGACTATGAGATTCTATATACGCTCTCACTGCTGCCGGAACCTCATTTTCTATCGATTTTTTGTTTTTTACTGCCTGTCGAATATCTTCTGATGAAATATCCATCTCTCTACAATGAAGTAATTGAATATTAGCCCTATATCTGTTTGTTAGATATTCAATCTGAGTGTGTAATGATTGATGTGTTTTAGAATATTCTCGGTCAGCTACTAGAAGCGGTATATTAGACAGAACCTCCTTTGGATGATACCAACTTTCTATTTCATAGAGAGAATCAGCACCTATAATATAATAAAAATAATGATAGGGATAAGCTTCTTTCAGTAAAGCTAAAGTTTGGGCTGTATAAGTATTTCCCTTTCTGGAAACTTCAAAATCTGAAAACAAAAAGGTTGATTCCCCCTGTAATGCCAGTTTTACCATGGCACAGCGATGAACGCTGTCTGTAACATGCCGATTCTTTTTATGGGGAGGTTGTCCTGAGGGCATAAACCAGATATAATCCAGATTATATTCTAAATAAGCCTGTTTTCCAAGAAGCAAATGCCCATTGTGGATAGGGTCAAAAGTTCCGCCCATAATTCCAATATTTGACATAGATAATTTTTCTCCTTACACCTATATTGAAACCATATATAGGACAGTGTCATTATCAAGGAAGCTGAATTTTTCTCTTTTTTTCATCTTTTGCCGGTTTATAAAGTATAATTTTTTTTCCGATAACCTGAACAACCTGTGAATGGGTACGTTCCGATAGAATTTGAGCCAATTCCCGACTATCATCTGCACAATTTTTTAGCACACTAATCTTGATTAGCTCTCTGGCTTCTAAAGCTTCAGCAACTGCTGCTGTCAATTCTGGTGTTAAACTAGATTTTCCGATTTGGAAAATTGCTTCTAGATTCATTGCAAGCCCTTTTAAATAGGCTCTCTGTTTTGTTGTCATAATACTCCCATCAAATCCTTTTCATCAGTTTTTATAATAGTCAAAGGCAAGCCCATACATACGAACGGTATCTCCTTCTTTAATCCCTGATTTTTCAAGTTCATCAAGAATCCCGCAATCTTTCAAGAAATTTTGGAAAAATAGAAATCCTTTCTCTGATTCTAGATTGGTATATCCCAACATTTTTTCAATGCGAGGGCCCTCTACCACATATTCGCCAGCAGAATTTTTTTCAACTGTATAAGGAAGATTACCTCCGGCCTGCAATTGACTGATATCAAATTCTCTTTCAAAAATGACTGGTCCTGTCTTGACTTCCTTTAACAGTTTGAATACTCCATAGAGAAGTTCCTTTATACCTGTACCAGTTACAGCTGAAATAGGGTAAACCTTGATTCCTTCAGGCTCAAATGTCTTCTGTATCCGTTCTACAGGATTTTCGTCTCCTTCATAGATGGCATCGATTTTATTGGCCGCAATTACTTGAGGACGGTGTTCTAATTCTGGATTATAAGCCTTCAACTCTTTAT
>DEPC01000260.1 GCA_002358555.1 Hungatella sp. UBA3402
ACACCAGCAGAGAGTCTGGAGGATTTTTTGAAGTTTGTTGACCAGTGCTATCAAGAGTATCAAATGGCCCAGGAAGCAGTTAGTAGGGAAGATAAACGCCTTCAGGACTTGCTGCATGAGCTGGAGTTTGCACAGGGAGCTACCAAAAGGAATCAAGTTGCAAAGGAGTTCCAGAAGAGCCGCCAGGAACGTCGGAAGAATAAGGACACTGTCAAGAGGAATGAACTGGTAGTAAAGTTCTTTGAGGAGAAGCCTCATCGGGATACACTAAATAAGTTAAGGCAACTGTTAGGGCGTCAACGCAAGGAAGAAGAATATTTATCCAGTGAACGGATATATAAGCCAAGGGTGAAGTGATTGACCAAGTCGAGACAGATACATAAACCATACAGGAAGGAGGAAATTTTGACAAAGGAACAGGCTGAAAAGAAGCTGAAAGCATTGAAAGTGCTTGCAGAACGTGGCGTGGGCGGTGAAAGGGAAACTGCCAAGCGACTTTATAAGAAATTAAAGAAAAAATATGAGATAGAGGAAGAAGTCATAAAAGAAGAAGCGGACAGTCGTTTTGGAATCTCAATTTATATGGGTGTGATGGGGCTTGCGTTGCAGCAGGAGCTTGAAGCCTGTAGGGAGTGTCCATACCAGAATGGGGAAGAAATCTGCCAACAGTGCGGGACATACGAAAATATAAAAGATATCTGTGTGTATATGGAATATGGAAGGTGAGTGAGTGTATTTCAATAAATGCAAAGAAAAGTATTTCATCATCGTAGAGGGGGAAGAACGAGCAACTATTCGTGAATCTTTGGCAGCAGCGGAAAAAAGCGAAAGAATCTAGCAAAATACAGCAAAGGAAAGAAAATATCCATTTTTAAAGCAACAGAAAAAGCATGAATTTTGTAAAAATTATGCTAAAATAAAAGTATGAAGCGCCGTTTCCAGCGCCCTCACAAAACCTTTAATAATTGTACCACAATGCCAGTGTAATTTCAACAATTAACAGCAAGAATTCCCCTTCCTCTTAGGCAGGGGAGGAATTGCCCAAAACAATTGTAACAGCAGTAGCGGGCGGAGCGAAAGCGGTATCCCCTACTGTCATGAAACAATCCACGTAATTGTCTTGCTCCTAACTGCCGCGAGTGGATTGAAATAAGGGGAAGCTGGAACTATGGCAAAATCAAATAAACTAAACAAAGAAAGGGATATTTTCAACGAAATTGAATTAAAGGTCATGCTGATAAATGAGCAGATCGAAAACCATCAAAAATCAATCGCAACGATAAAGAAAATGTCCGGATGGCGAGGACCAGCTGAGGTCAGTGGGATCGATTACTCCAAGGAATCAGGAAACAGTGTCCATATCTCTTTTGGAGAGGGCTTACGGATGATACAACGGGACGCAGAACAGATTGCACGGCTGAAAACGGAACTATCCAAACTTCATCAAAACAAAAAACGGATAAAAAAGATATATGAAACCTTGGGCGGGAATGAAGAACAGGTTTATTATTGGCGCATTATCCGTAAATTGACACAAGAAGAAACCGCAGATAAAATGGGGTTTTCTAAACGCCATATCCAACGAATAGAAGCAAGTATGAGGAACCAGGGACTGCTGTAAAAAAGAAAATTTTTCAAACATGAATTTTTTATGAAATTTTTATGAACAAAAGGTCAAAATAGTAGTGATATAAGCGGATTTTTGGAGTTCATAAATGTCGCCTTTTATGTCGTCTTTTTGTCGCCAAATATGTCGTTGAAATGTCGCCTTGACCTGTGTTATACTATGTATAGTGATACGTGTATCAAAAGACAAGAAGCGCAGCCGGAGGGCAGCGCTTTTTTCGTGGCATAAAGGGGGTGTTTTTCTTGAATACCGTGGAGCCAATCCGAGATATGGACATGGTATTGGATATGGCTGATTATCTGAAGTCTAAAAATGAACGGGATTATATTCTTTTCATGTTTGGCATTTATACGGGACTTCGGATTTCTGATATTTTGAAATTCCGTGTGCGTGATGTTAAGGATAAGGATGCTGTCTATATTCGGGAGAAAAAGACGGGCAAAGAAAAACGCTTTCCCATCAATGCAGAACTGAAACCGATTCTTGTAAATTATATACGGGGTAAAAAGGATTTTGAGTATTTATTTAAAAGCCCAAACTTTCCCAACAAGCCAATCAGCCGCCAGCAGGCATATAATATTTTGTCTAATGCTGGAGAAGTATTCGGCATCAGCAGCATAGGCACACATACGTTGCGAAAAACATTCGGTTATCATATGTATCAGCAGACACATGATGCGGTTACACTCAAGGATATTTTCAATCATTCCCATATGAGTGAGACATTACGTTATATTGGCATTAACCAGGATAATAAAGATAAGGCTATCATGGGATTGAGCTTTAAGAAATGCGGCAAGAGATAGTCTTTTATCCAATGTGTCGTAAAACCCCTAGCTTTAGCTATGGGGATATAAGACACGTCCATCGAATTTACGTAAGTAATTGAAGATGGACTAAATGGTATCTACCATAGGCAGTACACTACTAGAAGCAGTGAAACAATATATGGAAAACCAGAAATCATTACAAAGGGAAATAGGAATAATGCAAAAAGGTATCAAATTCAGAATCTACCCAAATAAAGAACAGCAGCATATAATCAATCAGACACTTGGCTGTTGCAGGCTCATCTATAATAAAGGACTTGCCATGCGTAACGAAGCCTATGACAATGGCTATAAAATCGGCTATTCCCAAGCTTCTGCAATGCTGACGGAACTGAAAAGGTGTGAAGAATTTGCTTTTCTCAACGTGGTAGATTCGATTGCCTTACAACAG
>DEPC01000057.1 GCA_002358555.1 Hungatella sp. UBA3402
TTAGAAGGGGCTGTTGCAAAATAATAGATTTCTATAATATATAATATAGATATTTGGAACATCATATCTATATATTATAGAGTCATAGTATTTTGCAATAGCTTCTTTTACTTTAATTATAGAGGTTAGTCTGTTTTGTAGAGGAAGATGATAAACATCATTCAGATAGTTTAGTATATCGTTGAATATCCATTTGGCAAAGGGAGCATAACTGTCAGAGTAAATTCTTTTCCATGTGCATCATAGGCTGCAGTTCCTCCGTATTTTTCTGCCAGACGTCGAATATTTTTAAGACCATAGCCATGCTCGTCCTCTTTACTTTTTCTAGTTAAGAGCTGCTTAGAATTCTGTTTTAAAGTTCCATCAAAATAATTGTGGAAACGGAAGAAAACTATCTGGTCAGATATCCCAATTTTTACCTGAATCTCTTTTAATGTACTGTCAGAGAGCCGTTCAACAGCCTCAATAGCGTTATCTATAGCATTTCCGAAAATTGCACACAAATCAAGGCTATGAATAAATTCTAGATGATGTCCATCAATAAAAGGAGTAAGACGGATATGTTTTTCTTGGCATTCTTGAATTTTCTCTGTCAACAGGATATCCAGAACTTCACTGCCTGTTTCTTGATATCGCTCGAATGGTTCAATCTCCTGACGCATAGCCTTAACATAATCCTGGACTTCATTAAGATGAAGGGCTTCGATGCCAGCTAAATAATGTTTTAGGTCATGATATTTGCTATTGATAATTTCCATAGTTTCTTTTTGCACAAGATATTGCTGTTGTCGCTGCTGCAGAAGCAGTTCCATTTTCATCAATTCATTGCGCTCCTTTTCTATAGAAAGATTTTTGTCTGTTGTGACAATCAGAAGTAAAGCGCAGACAGCACTGACCATCTGTACCATTTGCAGATAAATCCATAGATAATCGTCCCCACCCATATATAAAAACTGCAGGTTGCGCACTAACAAATATAGAACTAAGGGAAAGCTTAAGCAAATGGTTTGGGGACCGCTGATATTTAAGGATTCATGACAAAGAAGCTGAGTCCGAATGATAAAGGTGCCGACACATACAAGCAAAAGATAGAGAACGAGAAGAAGGATATTTTGAAAACTGCCAAATGTGCCAGGTGAAAGCAAGACGATTAGGCTGACCATAGGACCATCTTTAGTAAGCTGTTTGGCTGATTCGACAATCAGACAGAATACTGTACTGGAAAAAAGAGCTTCTTTCCAGTTACAACTGTGGGATAAAAGTAAGTAGCCTATCCATAAAACCAGAAAAAGAAGACAATGATATACAACATGAAAATGTTGAAACTGAAGGAAAATACATAAAGCTAAAAAGAGAACCTTTTGTATGAGATTACTCCAGAGGTGATTAGAATGTTCCTTAAAAGAGCCAACAAACCATAAAAATAGGCAGCCTTCAAAAAGACTCAAGATGGTAACAACCATGGGAAGCTGCCAAAACCATTCTCCATTTTGGTAGACATATTTCCATAAACCTTCCATCAAAGCATCCTCCCACGGTAATTAGCTAGTACTGTCATAAATTCGCGTTTTCGATATTTGCTGACAGGAATCAGGGTTTGTTGTACCATGATATTGTTGACATTAAAAGCCCTAACATAGTCTAAATTGACCAAAAAAGCATTATGACATCGGAAAAAAGGTTCCTCCTTCAGTTTTTTCTCCAAAGCATAGAGAGGTTCGGAGCTGTACTTAATATCCCCATTGGTCTGGTGTAAAAGGGTTTTCTTGTTTAGAGCTTCGATATAAATAATCTCTCGAATATTACAGCAGATTACTTCCTTCCCTTGACGTGTCATTAAAAAGCGGGCCTGGTGATAATCCAACTTAGCGATAAGTCTATCCATATGAGTGGAAAAAACAGGATATGTGATAGGTTTCACAATAAAATCAGTGGCATCAACTGCATAACCTTCCAGGGCAAACTGTACCATATTTGTAACAAAGAGAAGTAGAACTCGGCGGTCAAATTCTCGCACTTTGTAGGCGGCTCGAATTCCGTCCATATATTTCAATTCAATATCCAAAAAGGCAATATCTAGCTCCGGCGGATAGTCATCAAGAAATTCTGTCCCATCGGAAAAAAGAAAAATTTTCGCAGTCTGTTCGTGCTCATTTAGGTAGCGTTCCACAAAGTGTTGCAGCTTTTTTTGTTCGGAAGCCACATCTTCAACAATCGCAATTTGAATCATAGTGTTCTCCTGGTTCCATTTATCCTGCTTATCTGTCCAGATGTCAGCGGTTTGGTCACAGAGTTAAGAAACTATGCTATACTCTGGATATTTGGAATAGAATTTTGTTATGTCATAAGTATAGCATAGCTAATCGAAAAATGGAAAGGAGAAATTGTGATGAAAAAAACCAGTTCTATGATTTCCCGCCGTGACTTCCTTAAGGGCGCAGCAGCAGGTGCTGTCTCTCTGGCAGGTATGGGCCTGCTGGGTGCTTGTTCTGCTAGTTCCTCTGCTGATTCTGCTGAAACTGGTACAACTACTACAGCAGAATCGACAACAACAGAAGCTACAACAGCAGCAGCTACCACAGAAGCCACGGTTGAAGCCGAGACTACAGAGGCAGCAGAAAGCAGCATAGTAACAGAGCAGACCAATTGGCGTACAGCACCAGCTCCTATTGATGACAACCAGATTAACGAGAGCTATGACACAGATGTAGTGGTAGTAGGACATGGTTATGCTGGGTTGAATGCCTGTCGTTATCTGGCATCTCAGGGAATAAAAGTAATCTTGATTGAGTCCCAGTCTGAGGACCGCTATATGGCTATGGGCAATGAAGCTGGTACCCCCAATGCAAAAGCTTTGTTGGACAGAGGCGTTCCAACTGTTGACCCTATTGAGTACTATAATAATTGGATGCTTAACTGCAACTATCAGGCGAATCCACAGCTAGTAATGAAATTCTGCCAGAATTCGGGTGCAAGTATGGATGAATACCTGTCTGTATTATCAGAAGAAGATTTAGCTCAAATGACAACTGCATTTTATCCGCCAACCGAGCATCAGATGGACCATATTGGGGCATATAAATTCTGGCCAAGCACCTGCAGTTTTTACAGTCAGGAATGCAATCAAACTTACATACATAAGAAAAATAGGGAAAAGGCAATTTCTGATGGTGCAACCTTCCTATTTTCTATGGAGGCACAGCAGCTAATTAGTGATGGCAATGCCATTACAGGCTTGGTGGCGACAAATGCTGATGGAGAATATATTAAATTTAATTGTAAAGCGGTTGTTCTGGCTACAGGAGGATTTGGTGCCAATAAAGAGATGCAGGAGGATTTATTAAAGGATTTAGGCGGCTGTCTGACTCCAGATGAATCATTTGCCGTACTGATGGATTCTGATGGACGGGGTATCCAGATGGCTTACTGGGTAGGTGGTAAGTTAGATTCCATGGGCATTGCTACCATGAATGGTAAACATTATCACCCTGGATATCCCCAAGGGTTGTGGCTGGATTCCTATGGAAAACGTTATTGCAATGAATATTGGGGACCTATTGAATTCCGCGGACGTCCAGCTTTACAGATGAACAGAGATGCATTCTATGCCATTTATGACTCTAAACTGACGGAATACTTAGCCTATTCGGTTCCATCTCATGGATCTACCTATGCATCAGAGGAACAGATTAGCAGCATAAAGGAGGAACTAGAAGCTGCAATAGCTGCTGGAGCAAAAGGAGTGGAAGGCCATGATTTAAGTGCAACCTTTACTCGTTATGCAGCCAATACGATTGATGAGCTTTTGGATCTCATATGCCAGGATGAAAAGGTGAAAGCTAATATTAAGGACTCGATTCAACGTTATAATGAACTATGTGCGAAAAAACAAGATGACGATTTTGGCCGTGACGGCGGGCTGATGTTCCCTATTGAGGAAGGGCCATTTTTCTGTGATGTGAAACCCACGGATATCGGCTGGATGATGTGTACCTGTGGCGGTTTGGTAATTAATGCAGAACAACAAGTTTTGGACAACTATTACAAGCCTATTTCTGGTTTGTTTGCCTCTGGAAATTGTACCAGCGGACGATTTGGCACAGAATATTTTACTCCTACTCCTGGTGTGAGTCTAGGAATAGCTATCACTTTGGGACGTGAATGTGGAAAGTCTGTAGAGAAATTTTTAAATGGAGAGCTGTAAGAGGTTGGGAATAGACGCTTGTCTTTTTCATTACAGGCTATCATAACTTTCCATGATTTATTGAAAGGAAATAGGGAAAAATAAAAAACTGGAATAGAGACATAGAAAAATTGTGTTCTCTATTCCAATTTTTTTGTTGAAGATATTTTATTGAATCAATTTTTTTATTCCATCAACAGAGCCTTCTCCTTCATAGGAATTAAAGCTTTTACAGTTTCATGCATATCTGACAAAGAGTAATTGTGAACTATCCATTGTCTAAAGCCTATGAGATTGCGGCCACATTTTTTCAAATACATTCTAGACGATTAAGAATATCTGAGACAATACCCATGGGAGTAAGCCTTACACACCTAGATTTTAAAGATGAAGCTTCATTATCAATCATATCTTCGGTCAAGAACCCATCTGCAATAAGCGATGGAAACACATTTTGCAGCAAATTATCGGCGATATCGCCAAAATGTTCCTTTAATTCGTGCAGACATAATCCTTTGGTTAATGTTAAGTGTGACACAACGAAGCGAAGCATTTCACTGTAGGAATCAAGCCGAACCATATGATTAGCAATAACGGATATCTCGGAAGAATTTTCAATATATTCTCTGAGATTATGGCCATTAGTATAAAAGACACTATCCAAATAGCTATCAGCTTGATACCCGAATCCCATATAAGGTGTGCCTAAAAGTTGAGAAAGTTTCCATCGATTCTCACAGCCTGGACGAGCAAAATTGGTGATGGTATAGGGCTGATATCCCAGAGATAACAACAATTCCCTGGCATATTCGTAATATTCAGCGGCAGTTTCTAAAGAGCAGGAGGACAGTTCCCCTGTTTGACAGCGTTTGGCCAGTGGTGTGCCAGGAATGAGGCGAAGTGAGGTTAGAGTCAAATGCTCTGGAGAATAGGCTAAAGCCATATCTAAGGAATGTTTCCAACTCTGCATGGTTTGACCAGGAATCCCATAAAGCAGAGAAAAATCTAGATTTCTTATATGGAAGGTGCGGATAGCCACATCTACCATAGTCAAGGCATCGAAACGATAAGGACGGCAGAGTAGTTTATGTTCCATAAGATTGGCTGTCTCCAGACCAATAGTCCAGAAATTGACCCCAACATTTTGTAGCCGCTGAACTAGAGAACGGGAATATTGACCTGGCATAGTCTGTACTTGTATCTGAACATCCTTAGTTAGAGGAAATGTTTTATGTACAAAGCGAAGCAAAGTCTGTAACATCTCTGGAGAAGCCAATAGTGGGGTTCCTCCTTCTAAAGAAATAGCGGGAATAACCATATCTTGCATTTCTGTTGCAGCAGATTCCATTTCATTCAACATGGCCTGATAGTAAGCTTTGAGAACTTTATCATCATAACTGCATATAGATTGACCACAATAGCTACATTTATGGTAACAAAATGGAAAGAACAGTTTAAGTAACAACTGATTTTCTTGAGGCATAACATACTCTCCTTTTTCTTGTAATATCCTGTTACTTATTGTACACTGTAGCATCAGGTTTTACAAGAAGGGACAAAAGAGTATTATTATTTTTTCCAGCGCTTTAATGTTGGGAACCATTCAATCATGATTTTTCTTGCTTCTTCTTCATTCATATTTGGATTAGCGGCAACCATAGGAGGTATACATATCTCAACCATTTCTTCCATTGTACCATTAAAAGTAAATTCACCATTTTCAAAACAATACTTGCAATACTCACTATTTTTGCTACCATCGGCATTTGTTCCATACAGTTCATCGCTATCTCCCATCGGCATACCACAGCACTGGCAAAATCTCTGATTCATCTCGTTCATTTTTTAACCTCCATATTTTCAATAAGTTTAAAATTTATGTATAGCAATGTTGCTATAATGTTAATATAGCACATATATCCTGACACCTTTTGTCAAGGTTTATTCTTTTCATAAATTAACTTGTTATGCTAGTCAAATTAAACTGATCCAATCATATGGAGGAATTTTCTATTATGCTTCCTTAAGTCTCAATATATTTTGTATAATTGTTCATAATACTTCACCAATATCGCAAGCAAAGTATCATGACTAAAATATCCTTTTCTTTCAAATAATGCTTTAGAAATATTATAGATCATTAATTCTCTACTATTTAGTTTTATGATATCTGTTGCATTGAATAACTTTAATATATATAATAATTATAAAAAATATAAACAAGGTAACCATATAATCTATTCCTGCAAATATCATATGGTATTTTGTCTAAAGTATCAATGTTTCATTTTAACAAAATAAGGAGAAATCGTATGTCACAACAAAAAGTAAATCAGGATATGGGAAAAGGGAGTATTCCTCAATTAATGTTAAATCTGGCGATTCCGGCAGTGGTAGCCCAACTTATTAACATGCTATACAATATTGTAGACCGGATTTATATAGGACATATTCCAGAGGCAGGAGCCTCAGCTTTGACAGGAGTAGGGTTATTTTTGCCTATTTTAATGATGATTAATGCCTTTGCCATGCTTGCAGGCTCCGGTGGTGCTCCAAGGGCAGCTATCGCTATGGGAAAAAATGACCAGAGGGAAGCACAGAAGATTTTGGGAAACTGTTTTTCTGTGCTCATGATGTTTGCAGTGGTGCTGACTGTGGTATTTTATATCTTTGCGCCCCAGTTACTCAGGCTATTTGGTGCCAGTGATGTGACATTGCCTTATGGTCTGTCCTATGCGCGCATTTATATTTTAGGAACTGTTTTTGTAATGATTGTTATGGGCATGAATCCTTTTATTACCACTCAGGGATTTGCCAAATTTAGCATGATAACTACTGTAGTGGGGGCTGTATGCAATATTATTTTGGACCCTATTTTGATATTTGGTTTTCATATGGGAGTGCAGGGAGCTGCTGTTGCTACAGTAATCAGTCAGGCAGTCAGCGCTGTATGGGTTTTGATTTTTCTGCGGGGCTCTAAAACCATGCTTCGACTGACATTATCTGATATGAAGATTGTTCCAGAGGTGATTCTTCCATGTCTAGCATTGGGGATTTCTACCTTTGTGATGCTCAGTACAGAAAGTATTTTGAATATTAGCTTTAACAGTAGTTTGTCTCGGTTTGGTGGAGATGTCGCTGTAGGAGCTATGACGATTATTTCTTCCTGTAATCAGTTGGTAACATTGCCATTGCAAGGAATTTGTCAGGGCGGGCAGCCTATTATGAGCTATAATTTCGGTGCAGATAAAAAGGAACGAGTAAAACAAGCTTTTATCTGCCAGTTTTCGGCATGTGTAGGTTATGCTACATTGTTATGGATACTGTTTTTGATTGTGCCTCAGATATTTGCAGGTATTTTCAGTAGTGATTCTTCATTGGTGGATTATACAGTTTGGTCTATGAGAATCTATATGGCAGGAATTTTTTCTACAGGAGTGCAGATTTCCTGTCAACAGACCTTTATGGCATTGGGACAAGCCAAGATTAGCCTATTTATGGCATGTTTAAGAAAGCTGGTGCTGTTGATTCCGTTGATTTTTATTTTACCGCATATTTTTTCTAATCAGGTCTTTGGGGTATTTGTAGCAGAGCCAATCAGCGATATTCTGGCAGCATCGGTTACTGGATTTATGCTGTTTTCACGCCTCAATAGGATTTTGGAGAAGGGAAGTTCGCTGGCGAAAAAAGGAAAAAACTAAATTTTAAGAAAAGAGAGTTTAATGATGGCAGATTTCATTTTGGAACAACAAATGGAACATGTGGTAAATAAAAAGGCAAAAGAATATTTATAAGAAGTTCTATCAAGTTATAGAAATAAAAATTATCGTTCTTGTATAGTAGTACTTTATACTACTGTTATTTTTGATTTATTACAAAAGTTCAAAATGGGAGATGGATTTAATTGAAGATATATACGAAAAAACTAAAATAATATCCGCAGTTGAAAAAGAAGAATTAATTAGTTTAAAAAATGTGAGAAACTATGCGGCCCATCCAATCATAAATATTGATGATGATAAATTAGACCTAAAACCTATTACGAAAGAAACAGTTAGCGACTTGCTAAGAAAAGCATTTGAAATTGTATTTCTACGTGATGCAATTCTTGCAAAAAACATAGTGGAAGATATTATTTCTGAAATAAATGAATTTTACAACAGAGCAGAAACAGATGGTTTAGAAAAATTTTTAAATATAAAATATTTTAAAAGAATGACTAAAGAAAAAAAGGATCATTTATTTAAAACACTGTGGAAATTTGTATTTATTCTTACTGATAATGAGTGTGATAGAAATAGACAGTCGAATTATTGGGGATTCGTATTTTTATATAAGGAAAATAGAGACCACTATTTAGAACTAATCAGGGAACATAAGAACTATTATTCAGAAAAATTAGAGCTAGAAACGATACAACAAGTGGACAATAAATGGAACAATATTTCTTATTTTAAGAAAAGAAGGAGAATGATACATATTATTAAATTGTTGCAGTATGATCCTAAAATCTATACTTGTCTAAATGACTATGGTAAAAATATTATACAACAATCTATTAAACATATGTATATAGATGTGAATGTTATTAACACTCCAATCTGGGAGATTGGCAACAAAAATGAAAATTATAAAAGTCTTTTTAAAGAACAAGTCAGGCTGCAAGCTGATGCTTTGTTCTTGGCTGATGATTGTCAAAAACATTTTGAGATGATATTTAACATGATTAATAACTATCAAGATGGCCATCTGGTTGGATTGCGAATACTGGCGGCGATTGTGGGAGCATCGAAGGCACACAGCAATCGGCTTTCATAGGGCAGCTGGTGCAACATCAAAAGTTATATGGAAACTTAAGAAGAAAAACAAGGACTTTGCCTATGGATAAATGGTTATTAGAACAACTGAAAACAGTGACTCCTGAGGAGCAAGCTTATCTAAATGGAGATAGTCAGGTAAGAAAGGATATTTATACATATCCATGCCAAGAAGATACGGCTTGTAAAATGTCCAAAGGATATACAGAAAAAGACTATTTTGAGATTGATTGCCAGTTATTTTTGCAGGAGGGAAAACTGCTAACTGTGCGTCATCACAGCCGCTTTGTAGAGTTTCCAGTGCACAAGCATAATTATATTGAAATTGTATATGTTTGTGCAGGAAAGATTATTCATTATATTGATGGCAAAGAGTTGGTTATGGGACCTGGAGATATGTTATTCATGAATCAATATGTAGAACACAGTGTAAAACGGGCTGAAGTAGAGGATATTGGTATCAATTTTATTGCTCTTCCCGAGTTTTTTGATATTCCTTTACAGATGATGGGAAAACACAATGTGATAGCAGATTTTCTGGTAGGGACATTAAGGCAGAATCATCCAGTTCCTCAATATCTCATGTTTCAGTTGGAGGAGCAAAAACCAATATCCAACCTTATGGAAAATATGATTAGCTCTATTATTTGGCAAAGTGAAAATGAAGATGTTATCAATCAGTATTCTATGGGGCTTGTATTTTTATATTTAATCAATCATATGGATATGTTGACAAGAGATTCTTCCCAAAACTATGAAGATGTATTGATTCAGGCAACCCTAAAATATATTGACACCCAATATAAGACAGCTAATTTAGGGCGTATAGCGGAAGATTTCCATCAGTCTCTTCCTGTTTTAAGCAAATTGATTAAGAAACATACAGGATATACATTTCAGGAACTGCTGCTGCGGAAACGATTTCAGAAGGCAGTTATGTTTTTGGTGGAAACGCAACTTTCTGTAGAAGAGATAGCTACACAGATTGGATACGAAAATTTGAGCTATTTTTACAGACAATTTAAGGCTCGATGTGGTATGACACCGAGTAATTACCGGAAATGCCATAAAAATGATACAATAATAAAGATTTGAAATAGGGCTTTATATCAGAAAGTCTGGCAGCTTAGATTTTCTGATATAAAGCCCTTAAAAGTTTGTTGTATTACTTTTGGCTACCAGCAGTCCAGAAAATAAGGACAGTATTTTGGTTAAAACAGAACATTAAAGAAGCCTTGGATTTCTGATAAAATAAGAACATCTTACATAACAAGCGTATTGAAAAAATGTACTGTCGTAAATTTTCAGATATATCCTAGAGCGTGTTTGAAAATTACTTAATCTTCGTCAATATGCCGAAAATCAGTAAAAAATATTCTGGAAATAGGGCTGTTTTCTGCCGTATAAGAGGCATAAATGATGATTAAACTTACTTTCAATTCATATTTTGATATTATTTTTGTGCAATTTTTAATTTTCAAACACGCTCTAGTGAATCTTGGTATAGTACTAAAGCTTATATGCCCAGTTAGAACAGTACAGGAAAGGAATGATTTATGGTAAGAAAAGGGTTTAAGATGCATCTGTATCCAGGAAAGGCAGAAGAATATCAGAGACGTCACCAGGAACTTTGGCCGGAGATGAAAGCAATGATTCATGAATATGGCGGACATAACTATTCTATTTATCTGGACACAGAAACAAATGTTCTTTTTGGATATCTGGAAGTGGAAGATGAGGAGACCTGGGCGAAATCCGCTGATACAGCAATCAATCGAAAATGGTGGGATTATATGGCAGATATCATGGACACAAATTCAGATAACAGCCCTGTCTGTACCGATTTAAAGCCAGTATTTCATCTTGATTGAGAGGAGGAAAGTAAGATGGCAGGATATTATCTGGCAGTAGATATCGGAGCTTCCAGCGGTCGGCATATTTTAGGACATTTGGAGCAGGGAAAAATGGTTCTGGAAGAGATATATCGTTTTGAAAATGGCATGGATAGGCAGGGCGGAAAGCTTTTGTGGGATACCGAACGGCTTTTTAAGGAAATTGTAAAGGGCATGAGGATGTGTCGGGAGTTAAATAAGATTCCAGTTAGCATATCGATTGATACATGGGCAGTTGATTATGTGCTTTTGGATAGCCAGGATACTATTCTTGGCAATACCTATGGATACAGAGATAATCGAACAGCAGAAATGGATAGAGAAGTGTATCCGTTAATTTCAGAGCAGGAACTGTACACTAGAACAGGAATCCAGAAGCAGATATTCAACACGATATATCAGTTGATGGCAGTTAAAATACAGACACCAGAGTTGCTTGAAAGAACAGAGACATTTCTTATGCTGCCAGATTATTTTCAATTTTTGTTGACTGGAAATAAGATTTCTGAATATACCAATGGAACTTCAACTCAGCTTGTGAGCCCTGTAGATAAACAATGGGACAAAGAACTGATTCGGCTGTTGGGATATCCTGAGCATATGTTTTGCCCCCTTCAGATGCCAGGGACAGAGGTGGGAAAATTAAAACCAGAGATACAAGAACAGGTGGGATTTAACTGTAAGGTTGTACTCTGCGCCAGCCATGACACTGCGTCAGCAGTGATGGCAATGCCCTTGCTTGAAGGAGATGGCTTATATATCAGCTCAGGAACTTGGTCCCTTATGGGAACTGAGGTATTGGAGGCAATATGTACAGAGGAAAGCCAGCGAAACAATTTTACCAATGAAGGCGGTTATGAATATCGCTTCCGGTATCTCAAAAATATTATGGGATTATGGATGATTCAGTCTGTACGCCATGAACTCAAAGATGCATACTCTTTTGCTCAACTCTGTGAGATGGCAGCCGAGAATCGGGATTTTCCTTCTCGTGTAGATGTCAATGACAATAAGTTCTTGGCACCAGAAAACATGACAGAGGAAATCCAAAAATATTGCAGAGAGACCGGACAAAAGGTGCCTGTCACACCAGGAGAGATTGCTGCAGTTATCTATCAAAGCTTAGCAGAATGTTATGGAAAGACTGTGAAGGAATTAGAACATAATACAGGAAAAATTTATGAAAGTATCCATATTATTGGAGGAGGTTCCAATGCAGCCTATCTCAATCAACTGACTGCCAATGTTTCAGGAAAAACTGTCTATGCAGGACCTGGAGAGGCAACAGCAGTAGGAAATATAATGGCACAGATGATAGAAGGGCAGGAATTAAAAAATTTAGAAGAGGCAAGAAGATGTGTATTTGATTCGTTTGGAATCAAGGAATACAGACCTCAATAGAGATATTAACATGTGGTTTTCTGAAAGATATAGTCAGAATATTCGGCAAAGGTTCGCAATTAGCTAAATGGTAATTCAGATAAAAAGGAGAAGGAAAAATGACAGAAAAAGAACGATATGAATCAGCAAAAGAACTGTATAAAAAGATAGGCGTAGACACCGATGCAGCGATTGCCAAGTTAAAAGAAATTCCAGTATCTCTTCATTGCTGGCAGGGAGATGATGTAATTGGATTTGACCATGATGGCCCTCTGACCGGAGGCATCCAGACTACTGGAAATTATCCAGGCAAGGCAACCACCCCAGAAGAACTGATGGAAGATATTGATGAAGTCTTAAAGCTGACTCCTGGAAAGAAGAAATTGAACCTTCATGCCAGCTATGCGATTTTTGAAGATGGAGAGTTTGTGGACAGAGATAAGCTGGAACCCAAGCATTTTACAAAATGGGTGGAATTTGCAAAGGAAAGAAATCTAGGGATAGATTTCAATCCAACATTCTTTTCTCACGATAAAATGAAAGATGGTCAGACTCTTTCCAGCACAGATGAAGAAATCCGACGTTTCTGGATTGAACATGGAAAGGCGTGTATCCGCATTTCTGAATATTTTGCCAAAGAGACAGGAGTTCCCTGTGTTATGAATATTTGGACGGGAGATGGGTCCAAGGATATTCCAGCAGACCGTTTAGGCCCCAGAGAGCGCTATAAGTCAGCGATTGAAGAGATTATCGCAGAACCTCATGAGCCTAAACTTGTAAAACCCTGTGTAGAATCTAAAGTATTTGGAATTGGTGTGGAATCCTATACCGTAGGAAGTGCCGAATTTGCCTTGTCTTTTGCAGCAACACATGAGGGCTGTCTTCCTCTGATGGATAATGGGCATTATCATCCCACAGAAATGGTTTCTGATAAGATTCCAGCATTGCTTGCATTTTTCCCAGAAATTGCCCTTCATATTACTCGCCCTGTAAGATGGGATTCTGACCATGTAGTGCTCTTTGATGATGAGACAAAAGAGATGGCCAAAGAAATTGTAAGAAATAATGCCTTGGACCGAGTAGATATGGCTCTGGATTATTTTGACGCGAGTATCAACCGTATTTCTGCATGGACAGTGGGATTCCGCAGTTGGCAAAAGGCACTGTTATCGGCTCTTTGCACTCCTTATGAAAAGTTAAAGAACCTGCAGGATGCAGGAAACTGGACAGAACTTATGGTACATCAGGAAGCATTAAAAACCATGCCTTTTGGAGATGTGTGGAGCGAATATTGCAGACAATGCAATACATCAGAGGATAGCTGGTTTGAAGAAGTAAAGCGCTATGAAGCAGAGGTACTTTCCAAGAGAAAATAGAATGTAGAGAAAAATCCAATTTGAATTTGTTATAAGTTTTTATAGAATAAGGAACAGCCAATATTAGGTACTTTTGAAGACTTCTTAAAAAATAGGATAGAAAGAAAATTCAAGAGTACCTAATAAAAAACAGGAGGAACTATATGAAGATTTTAGATGCAGAATTTGTACAGGGATTTA
Organism: Hungatella sp. UBA3402; assembly: GCA_002358555.1. Lineage (GTDB taxonomy): Bacteria > Bacillota > Clostridia > Lachnospirales > Lachnospiraceae > UBA3402. The sequence continues at coordinate 13,829 of DEPC01000057.1, forward strand.
TCCGTATGGCAAATGACGGATGGGAGCAGGGATGGCATGAGAGGAACGGCGGAAATCTCTCTTATCGTATCAAGCCAGAGGAGATAGATTCTGTAAAGGAGGATTTTGAGCCAAAGGACTGGCAGACGATTGGAACTTCGGTTCCAAAACTTGCAAACGAGTATTTTCTGGTGACTGGAAGCGGCAAATATTTTCGCAATGTATCTATTAAACCAGAAGATTCCATCTGTATCATTGAGGTAGATAGTAAGGGAGAAAATTATCGCATTGTCTGGGGATTGGTTAATGGAGGGCGGCCCACATCTGAATTGCCATCCCATTTAATGAATCATGAGGTGAAAATGCTTGCATCTAACGGCAAACACAGAGTGATTTATCATGCTCATACTACCAATGTGATTGCTTTGACCTTTGTTCTGCCTTTAGAAGACCGAGTATTTACCAGAGAACTTTGGGAAATGGCAACCGAATGTCCAGTTGTTTTCCCAGATGGAGTAGGAGTTGTGCCATGGATGGTGCCAGGAGGCAGAGATATTGCTGTAGCTACCAGTGAATTGATGAAAAAATATGATGTGGCAATCTGGGCTCATCATGGCATGTTTGCATCGGGAGAGGACTTTGACTTAACCTTTGGATTGATGCATACAGTAGAAAAATCAGCAGAGATATTGGTTAAGATGCTGTCCATGCAGCCTAATAAGCTGCAAACCATCACTCCGCAGAATTTCCGTGACTTGGCAGTAGATTTTCATGTTCATTTGCCAGAAGAGTTCTTGTACGAAAAATAAGAAAGTGGTAAAATAGGATAATAAAACTATCATTGAGGAGGGATTTATTATGGTAAATCGTTTTGTATTAAATGCGGTTTCTTATCATGGAAAAGGCGCAATTCAAGAGATTCCAGGAATTATTGAGAACAAGGGATTTAAAAAGGCCTTTATTGCAACAGACCCAGACTTAGTAAAATTTGGGGTAACAAAAAAAGTAACAGATTTACTGGATGCAAAGAATTTAGCTTATGAGATTTATTCTGATATTAAACCGAATCCTACCATTGAGAATGTGTTATCTGGGGTAGAGGCATATAAAAAGTCAGGAGCTGACTATATGATTGCCATAGGCGGCGGATCTTCTATGGACACAGGAAAGGCAATCGGAATTATCATCAACAATCCAGAATTTGCAGATGTCCGTTCCCTAGAAGGAGTTGCTCCAACCAAGAATCATACCGTATTTACGATTGCAGTTCCCACCACAGCAGGCACAGCAGCAGAAGCCACTATCAACTATGTAATCACAGATGTTGAAAAGAAAAGAAAATTTGTCTGTGTGGACACAAATGATATTCCAGATATCGCCATTGTTGACCCAGATATGATGTCTTCCATGCCAAAGGGTCTGACAGCAGCCACAGGTATGGATGCCCTGACTCATGCAATCGAAGGCTATACCACAAAGGCAGCATGGGAACTGGCAGACTGCTTAAACTTAGAGGCAATCCGTCTGATTTCCAAGAGTCTGCGGGGAGCATTAGAAAATGACCCAGATGGCCGCGAGGGAATGGCACTTGGACAGTATGTGACAGGAATGGCATTTTCCAATGTGGGGCTGGGAATTGCCCACTCCATGGCTCACACTCTTGGCGCTACCTATGATACCCCTCATGGAGTGGCCTGTGCCATGATGCTACCCATTGTCATGGAATATAATGCAGAATGTAGCGGAGAAAAATACCGTGAGATTGCAAGGGCTATGGGAGTAGAAGGCGTGGACAGCATGACTCAGGAAGAATACCGCAATGCCGCTGTTGCAGCAGTTCGTAAGCTCTCTCAAGATGTAGGAATCCCACAGAAATTGGAAGCATTAAAAGAGGAAGATTTGGATTTCTTGTCAGAATCAGCATTTGCAGATGCATGTCGTCCTGGAAATCCTAAAGAAACGAATGTAGAGGATTTGAAGGAATTGTTCCGCAAGTTGATGTAGAAAGTAGTTTTAAACAAAATTCAAGGCTTTTGGAGATTGGATGCTCTAGAAGCCTTAATTTTTTGTGCAGAGGTGCTGTTGATTACAAGTGAAGTAAGCAGGACACAAAGCTATTGACAAAATCTTAACTCTAAGGTATAGTTTATCATAACCTTGCACGAAGCAAAAATAGAAACCGAAGTTTCTTTTATTATCCAAATACAGTACAAATATTCCCATCGAAAGGTATGTTAAGAAGGCATACGGCTTTTTAGGAGAAAAGCCAGTTATTGTATGTTTTTATCATAACTTTCGATGGTTTTTTGTGCTGAAAAATTTGAGTTGTGAGAGGATGACAGACAGCTATGAAAAACTGGAGAATAATACCTTTGGCATTGGCCGCAGTTTTTTGTCTTGGAGCATGTGGAAGAGGAAGGCAGGAGACAGAAGGAGGGACCTCTTTAGGAGCACAAGAAAATTCCAAAACAAATACTGAGTCTATGACTCTTGTATACGGCAGCAATGATTATACGCGGATTAACCCTGCTCTGGATGAACATGGGGAAATCAATATCTTAATTTTTGACGGACTTACTGCCCATAACGGGGATAATCAGGTAGTTCCTGGGTTAGCTAAGGATTGGACATTTGATAAGTCCGACTGCACTTATACCTTTCATCTGGAAGAAGGGATAATATGGCATGATGGAGAAGATTTCTGTGCTGATGATGTGAAATTTACCATAGAAACTATCATGAATCCAGAAAATAGTTCTGAAAATGCTCCCAATTATGAAGATGTGCAGGAAATTACTGTGATAGATGACCATACCATTTCCTTTAAACTTGCTGCGCCCAATGTGGCATTTCTGGATTATATGACAATGCCGATTCTGCCAAAACATCTGCTGGAAGGGGAGGACATGCAGACATCGGAGTTTTTCCGCAACCCTGTGGGAACTGGCCCTTATAAGCTGGAGAGCTGGGACGAGGGGCAGGCGATTACCCTTGTAAAAAATGAAAATTATTTTAAGGGTGTTTCTAAGATTGATAAGATTATCTTTAAGATTGTAGGTGACGACAATGCCAAGGCAATCCAGATGCAGTCAGGAGAATTGGATTTGGCTTTACTTACCCCAAAAGATTCTGAAAATTTCAGAGGTAAAGAGGAATATCAAGTCTATGATATGGAGACTTCCGACTATCGTGGGATTCTGTTTAATTTTAGAAATGAATACTGGACGGCCAATCGAGATATCATTCCAGCAATCTGTTACAGTTTAGACCGCCAGGCAATCGTGGATGCAGTGCTTTTGGGCCGAGGAATCACTGCCTATGGGCCGCTTCAGAGAAATAGCTACAATAATGAAAATGTCGAGCATTATGAATATAATCCTCAAAAAGCAGAAGAAGTTTTAAAAGACGTGGGATGTACCAAAGAAAATGACGGATTTTACTATCGAAATGGGGAGAAAATAGGATTTGTTATCAGTGTGGGAGCAGGCGACCAGGTACGATTGGATATTGCCCAGGCGGCTGCCCAGCAATTAAAGCAGGTGGGAATTGACTGTACTGTGGAGGTTCCTTCACAGGTAGATTGGGGAAGACAGATGGCTTATCTGATTGGATGGGGAAGTCCGTTTGATGCAGATGACCATACCTATAAAGTATTTGGAACTGACAAGGGAGCAAATTATTCTGGCTACTCCAATGCTAAGGTTGACCAATATCTGACAGAGGCCCGCCAGTCCGATGATTCGGTAGTACGCGCCCAGGCTTATGACAGGTTTCAGGAAGAATTATCCCTTGACCCTGCATTTGCCTTTATCTGCTATGTGGATGCAGATTATGTGGCTGTCTCCGAGTTAAAGGGGATTTCTGAAAATACGGTTATGGGTCATCATGGTGTGGGAATTTTCTGGAATGTGACAGAGTGGACAATGGATGGAAAGTAAGAGAGGTTTGGCAATGGCTGGTCTATTGGAAATAACAAATCTTTCTGTCAGCTTTGATACGGCACAGGGGCAGGTGCAGGCAGTGCGAGGAGTTTCCTTTTCCTTGCAGTGTGGAGAGGTGCTAGCCATTGTGGGGGAGTCTGGCTGTGGAAAATCGGTGCTGTGCAAAACTATCATGAAGCTGCTGCCAGATACAGCCAGAATAAACAGCGGGACGATTGCTGTAAATGGAATTGATATTACCAGATATCGGGAACAGGATATGAGAAAGCTGAGAGGTAACTATTTCTCCATGGTATTTCAGGACCCTATGACTTCTCTTAACCCTACCATTCCCATTGGAAGACAAATCGGGGAGGCAGTCAAAATTCATAATCCTGGCATGACAAAAGCAGAGGTATATCAGAAAGTATTAGAACTGATGGAATTAGTGGGAATTGGACAGGTAAAAGAACGATATCCGCTTTATCCATATAGTTTTTCTGGAGGGATGCGTCAGAGAAGTGTTATGGCTATTGGTCTGGCTTCTAACCCTAAGCTTTTGTTTGCCGATGAGCCGACAACTGCTTTGGATGTGACAGTCCAGGCACAGATTCTTGACCTTATTCGCGAGATACAGAAAAATTTGGGAACGGCCATGATTCTTGTATCTCATGACCTTGGAGTGGTGGCACGGGCTGCGGACAGAGTGGCTGTCATGTATGCAGGAAAAATTGTAGAGATTGGAAAAACAGAGGAGATTTTTTATGAGCCTTGCCATCCTTATACATGGGGACTGATGAAATCCCTCCCAGCCTTTTCTAAAGCTGGAAGAGAATTGTACACCATTCCTGGAATGCCTCCTACCCTGCTCCATCCGCCAAAAGGTGATGCATTTGCCTGCCGAAATGAATATGCTCTGGCTATTGACTATGAAGAGGAGCCTCCTATGTTTCGGGTGACAGATACTCATTATGCAGCTACATGGCTGTTAGATAAGCATGCTCCTCGAATTGATAGACCCCAGACAGCAAATATTTCTTCGGTGATAACCTGTCAAGAGATAAACCAGATAGCCCTTGATACAAGGAAAGAGCCATCAACAGCAACCACTTCACAAAAAGAACCCAATCACAATAGCCTTCTTGTTGATATCCAAAATTTGACTCATGAGTTTGCATTATCGAAAAAGGTCAAACTTCGCGCTGTAGACAACCTATCATTTCAAATCCATACAGGTGAGGTTTTTGGTTTGGTAGGGGAGTCTGGTTCAGGAAAATCCACGGTAGCAAGGTGTCTGATGAATATCTATCATCCCTTAGGCGGAAAAATCTTCTACAAAGGAATCAATATTATGGATTCCAAACAGTATCAGCTCAACAGGAAAATGTTGCAGACCAGAAGACAGATAGTTTTTCAAGATTCTACATCCAGTCTTAATCAGCGCATGAAGGTGGCTGATATTATTGCAGAGCCTATGGTAATCAACCGAGTCATTCCCCCAAGAGGATCTTGGCGTGCAGAGGCAGAATTCCAGCTTCATTATGTGGGCTTGGATGCTTCCTATTTGGACAAATATCCTTCCGAACTGTCTGGCGGCATGCGTCAGCGTATAGCGATTGCAAGGGCATTATCCATGGAACCGGAGCTGCTGGTGGCTGATGAACCCATCGCTTCCCTAGATGTGTCGATTCAAGCACAGATTCTCAACCTCTTTAAACATTTACAACAGGAACATGGGTTTACCTTTCTGTTTATTGCCCATGATTTATCAGTTGTCAGATATTTATGTAATCGCGTGGGAGTGATGTATCAGGGAAAACTTGTGGAGCTGGCAGAAACCGAGGAGCTGTTTGAAAATCCACTGCATCCTTATACAAAAGCTCTGATTTCAGCCATTCCGATTCCAACCCCAAGCATTGAGCGAAGACGAAAACTGCAGATATTCCAAAAGGAAGATTTTAATCCAAATGGAGAACTGAGGGCAGTATCTCCAGGTCATTTTGTGTTAGAAAATTCTTAGGGAGTTGGTGCAAAGTTAAAAGCCGCATGAATGTTTAGAAGAGAGGAATATTGTGTGCATAAGAATCTATTTTTCTATCTCATAAAAAAATTTTTGGTTTTTATTTCCAGTATGTTTATACTTTCTGTTATGGTATTTTATGTGTCTCGACTTGCACCAGGAGACCCTTTGGTTTCGTATTATGGGGAACGAGCAGAGAAAATGAGTCCAGATGAGAGAGAATTAGCGGAAGAAAGACTGGGATTAAAGGAACCCATTTATGTCCAGTATTGTCGATGGCTGAGAAATGCAGTTCATGGTGATTTTGGAATCTCATACAAATATAAACGAGATGTGATAGAAGTTATCAGAGGAAGGATTTTTAATACATTGCTTTTGGGCGGAGTTGGATTTATCCTGATTTTTGGATTGGCATTATTACTGGGGATATTTTGTGCCTGGTTTGAGGAACAATGGATAGACAAGGTTATCTGTAAAATAGGCACAATCACAAGCAGTATCCCCGAATTTTGGCTGGCTCTTGTTTTGATTTTGGTATG
>DEPC01000125.1 GCA_002358555.1 Hungatella sp. UBA3402
TGCTCTAAATATTTGGCATAGACGCCGCGGTGAGCTCGAATCACGGCTTGGTCATTTCCCTGAATTCCTCTTGCCACTACCAAATCGCAACCTGCCTCTATGGTACTGGATTTTACTACTCCATCTACAGTGATTGTTCCTGTAGCTCTAACAATAAAGCCACTACACACATCACCGCGGACATGTACATCCCCCCAGAAATTTACATTTCCTGTAGAAAAGTCTACATTTCCATTGACATAAAACACTGCTTTTACTTGAAAAGTTCGTGCAGAAAATTCTACATGTCCTGTCTGGGAAGCTATCAAACGGGTTCCATCCGAAGAAATTTCTGTGTTACGTCCACGAGGTACAACAGCCTGCCTGCCATCTCTTGCAGTAATCTCCTTGTCCTGCACAGTCCTGCCTGCCACTCCCTGAGTGGGTGGGAATATCTTACAGATGGTATCTCCTTTATTTATATTCTGAATTAAGTCCAAAGAAGTATAATCTACACGGCCAAATTCATCTACAGATGCAGTTTTCTTGACCTCACGGGAAAATAAATCCTCTACATAACCATCAGTTCCATCCACAGCTCTATTTCCTAATGCCACTAGTACTAAACGGAAATATCTTTTTTTGCTTGCTGGAAGATGGTCAAGAACCTCCTGTTGTAAGCCAAAGCTGACTTCTCTCTCTTCTAAGGCTTTTGACAAAATCTCTTTATTCAGTTCCTTTCCTTTCCCCAATGGAGGATAGGCTATAACCCATGCAGTCAACTGGTCAAGAGTGATAAATACATCTACCTGCGCATCTTCATCAGGAATCTCCTCTCCTTCTTTTACCTTAGTCATGGCGAGGCGCCTGTTAGCTGTAGCTGTAATCATTACCTTCAAACGGGATAATTCCCGTTTCCCGTCTCCTTCTGAGTATGGCTCATATTGTTCTAATGTTGAATCTAAGCGCAATTCAGGAAACGGCATCCAGCCAGATTGTGCTACTTTCACTTCCCGCAGCCGATTCAAAGCGTGCCCTGTGGGTAATTCCAGCTCAGGAGCTTTGGGACGAGGTGGCTTTTCATCTTCTGTATTTGCTTCTTTTGCCTGCTCTGTTTCTTCCTGCACCTCTTTTTCTTCCTCATCAGAATCAGAACGGAACACCTTAGACAACAATGAGCGTTTGAATGCCATATCTTATACCTCCTGTTTTTTATGTTGGGCCGATAATATTATCTGTCCATTGTCTAAAGCTAATGGGCTTCCTGTTTCATCGGTCTATTCTTGGCCTCCGTTGGCGCTAAATGTATGATACTAGCACACAGCACCCTCATAATCTACGATTTCCACAGGCATAAATTCAGGGCAGCCCCTGCCCTATAACGGCTGATACTGTACATTTGTACTTAATATATTTACATGCTGAAGAAGGGCTTGACGACAATTATGTAATACCGGATAGATACAGTTATCAATGTCCGTATATAAGATAATTATAACAAATAATGTATCCTATGACAACTGTTAGTTTTATGGCTAATAACCTATCCTATCAAATAATTCATCAGTTTTATCCATCAAAAAATAATGAAGGTCATCACCCTTTATTCAATGAGCGATAACCCTCTGATAATAACATATGATAGGATTTTCTACTTTTAATCAACCTTAGGCAAAGTTGCAAATGATTTCTTAAGTTCTTCATCTGTAGGAACATAATCAGACATCTGACCATCATTGAACTTCTGGTATGCCATCATATCAAAATATCCTGTACCTGTAAGACCAAATACAATTGTCTTCTCCTCTCCGGTTTCCTTACATTTTAAGGCCTCATCAATCGCTACTTTGATAGCATGACTACTTTCTGGAGCAGGAAGAATTCCCTCCACCTTTGCAAAGGTAGAAGCTGCCTTAAAGACATCTGTCTGCTCAACACTTCTTGCCTTTAAAAATCCTTGGTCATAAAGTTCAGAAACTGTAGAACTCATGCCATGATATCTAAGTCCCCCTGCATGATTTGCTGAAGGGATAAAACCACTGCCCAAGGTGTACATCTTTGCTAGAGGACAGACTTTTCCAGTATCACAGAAGTCATATGCATAAATGCCTCTGGTAAGGCTAGGACAGGAAGCTGGTTCTACAGCGATAATCTCATAATCTGCTTCCCCTTTTAGCATCTGCCCTACAAATGGAGAAATCAGACCGCCAAGATTGGAACCACCTCCAGCACAACCGATAATAGTATCTGCTTTGATATCATATTTATCAAGAGCTGTTTTTGTCTCTAACCCAATAATAGACTGATGCAATAATACTTGAGAAAGAACAGAGCCAAGTACATAGCGATATCCTTCCTGAGAAACAGCCGCTTCCACAGCTTCAGAGATAGCACATCCAAGACTTCCTGTAGTTCCTGGAAATTCTGCATTAATTTTGCGCCCCACTTCTGTATTCATAGATGGAGATGGAGTCACCTTTGCCCCATAAGTACGCATCACTTCTCGACGGAAAGGCTTCTGTTCATAAGAGCATTTTACCATATAAACCTGGCAGTCTAAATCCAGATAGGCACAAGCCATGGATAGCGCTGTTCCCCATTGTCCTGCCCCTGTTTCTGTAGTCACACCCTTCAAGCCTTGAGCTTTCGCATAATAAGCTTGAGCAATGGCAGAATTTAACTTATGGCTTCCAGAAGTATTGTTGCCTTCAAATTTATAGTAAATATGAGCAGGAGTATCAAGCTTTTTCTCCAGGCAATATGCCCTTGTCAAAGGCGATGGGCGATACATTTTATAAAAATTTCTGATTTCATCTGGGATATCAAAATAAGCTGTGGTATCGTCCAATTCCTGTTTTGCCAATTCCTCGCAGAAAATACCAGATAGCTCCTCAAGAATAATGGGCTTTAATGTACCTGGATTTAAGATTGGCCCTGGTTTCTTCTTCATATCTGCCCGCACATTGTACCATTGTTTTGGCATCTCCTGTTCTTCCAAATAAATTTTGTAAGGGATTTCCTGTTTCATGTTGAATCCTTCCTTTCTTTTTGATTTGATTGATTGAAACTGGTTTTAGTTTTTCCAATTAACTACAAATCATGAAGGCATACAGGTAGCGGAAAAATATACCTACAATACAGTCCAAGAAAACCTTTTTAAAGTCATAATCCTGGTTTTATCCTATAGTAACCATCCAAGGCTTTCATAGGAAATAAAAAAACTCCTGTCCTATCAAATATTTAATAGGACAGAAGTCATCCTTCTGCGGTGCCACCTATATTCATTCCATAACTATATTATGGAGATGCGCTCTTTCTGTGTACTATCATACACTCCCTGCTGTAACGTGCAGTCACGTCTTACCTACTCCCGAAGTTTCAGCTCGCCCTCGCGGGTCCATTCCCTGCTCTTTCCATCACTGCAATCCCACCATCTGCAGCTCTCTGTGCATGTTCCAAACAAGTACTCGTCCCGTTCAATGGTTTGTAACTAATTGACTTGTGGATAGAATAAAACAATTTTGATAAAAAGTCAAGAGTTTATTTTCTAATTTTACAAACTATCTTTCTAAACCTAACTCAAAAGCAACGCTCGAAAGAAGGTTGTTCTTAATCCTGCGGCTTCGCAGCCACAGACCAAAGGGAAATCTCGATTGTAGTGTTACTTCTGCCTACCAATTTTAACTGACATAACAAGTTAATCATAGAGATGATGTAATGTCACTACCACCAACTCTTCAGGATTTCTAATCCTTATAAGAAAATGATTTCCCAGTCCTCGGCTTACTATTAAATGTTTTCCCTTCTCCGTAAAAAGACCTCCATCATATTTTGGAAAAAAGGTCATATCTGGTGATAAAAGACCTCCAAGCTTTGGAATTCGGATAATTCCTCCATGAATATGACCTGATAATGTCAAATCTGCCCCCCAATTTCTGTAAGAGGGATAGTAAAGCGGATTATGACTTAGAAGTATTTTGTAACAGGATAAATCAGGTTCTCCTAACAGTTTTCTTGTATCTTCTTCTGAAAAATAAAGATTCTTCGCATAGCCTGGTCTTAATGGGTCTTTATAATACCTCATGGGCATCACTAAGCCATACAATTTTACAAATGCACCTTTATAGGAGATTGTACACCAGCTATTTTCTAGGACAATGGTTCCAAGACTTTCCAATTTCCTTAAAAGTTGCGATAACTGTTTTGGTTCTAAACATTGCTCATGATTACCAGGAATATAATAAACCGGATAACGCTTACTAAGTCTGCCGCAAAGCCCTATCAGTCCAGAAATAGAATTCTCTGAATGGTCTGTCATATCTCCAGTCATGGCTATCATTTGGGGTCTAACTTCATGAATCTTCTGAATCAATTTTTTGTTCTTATCACCATACACAGCGCCATGAAGGTCTGATAAATGAACAATCCTAAAACCATCAAATTCTTTTGGAAGTGTTTTTGTTTGAATCTTATAATTAACTATTTGAAACAAAACTTTCCTTTCCGAGCTCTTTCGCCCATTCAAATAAAGTGATTGGCTGTATGCCATGGCATAACGGATGATTCTACCACAGTTCCTGGAACCTCTGTTGCTCTTTGCATTAGAATCCATATATAGGCATCTTCCAATGCTTCTGCCAGAGGATAGACCTCTTTGCCTCTCTCCAAATATTCTCTCATATCAAGCATCATGGAACTAATTGCATACTCGTCCTGAACATTCTCAAGTTCCAACACAGGATTCCAATTTTTTGCAGCTTTTTTTAAGTCCTCTGTTTCCAAAGCTCTGTATTTAGAATCTAGATATGGAAACAATCGTTCTTGTTTAGGCAAATAGTTCTCTCCTACAAATCGCAGAATGGTATCATTCCACTCTCCATCCCTTCCTTGTACATTGATATGTCTAGAACGGATAAATGAATGGTATTGTACTCCTGAAAAATCATAAAAAGCTATTTTTCCCGATGAAAACTCCATAGTAATATAAAAATGCTCCCATGCCTTTATACTGCCATCTGTCACTGCTCCATACCTACAAGCTGTCTCAGTTACAGGAAACAGATATTTTTTTCCATATATTTGTACAGGCTCCAATCCAATATTCAACATATGTCTGATTAAACTGACCCCATGATAATCATGAGCCACTGATAAATTTACTGTATTAGGCTCTCCCAGTTTTCCTTGCTTCACAGCTCGAAGCCCTGCCTTGATGATGGGGTATCTAATATATTGTTCTGCCACCTGTATTCTGACTTTGTGATGCTCTTTTAACTTCCAGAGCTCCTTTAATTGTTTCTCATCCATGGCTGCCGGAGTCTCACAAAGTACTGCAAACCCTTTTAAAGCCCATTCCTTTGCCACCTCAAATCCAGAACCCTTAGAAACTACTATTACTACAAAATCTGGTTTTGCCTTCTCACAAACTTCTTTTGATGTTGTTGTTTTTATGCCTAATTCTCTTGCAATAGAATCTACCTTTTCTTCCCTTCTACATAACAGATAGGCTAACTGAAACTGCTCTGGATATTGCTTTGCAATTCTAATATAGAACCTAGCTCTCCATCCAGAGCCTATGATAATAAATGATAATGGTTTCATGTTCAATCTCTCTTGGAATTGTATATACAGCTAAGCCCGCCGCAAACGGTCAAAGAAACTACAAAGATAGCTATTATCGTCCCACCAATTTCTATCGGCACTAATCGATACATACCCAATACAATGACAATATTCAGAATATAAACTAGAGATGTTACCATAATAAATCCATACAAACATAAGGATTCTTTTTCTATAATCTTATCTAATTGCTTTTGTGTATATCCTATCTTCAAAAGGGTTCCAAGCTGTCTCTTTCTTCCTGCTGATTCTGTTGCAAATCGAAAGAGCAACGATAGGGATAATAAAGGAATGATAATCGAAAACGATAAAAGGCAAAGTACAGATTCCTCCCATTGATGAATCCTTCCTGCCATTAAAGCACATAGAAGATTTGCTGTAAAAATAAACAAAGTAATATACAGTTTTGCCATTTTTAAATCTTCTCGGAACAGTCCCATATAAACAAGCTTTTCTCCATCTTCGCACCACTGATTCCAGGAGCCATCTTCTAGCCAAGGAAGTATCACCTTGTCAATGGTTTGCCAAAGTCCTATTACTCCTATAACTCCTAATAATGGGATTCTCTCTGGAACTTCTCCACATGAAAATAAAAGAAATGCACATCCAAAATATAGGAGAAGCCACACAGCCTTCATAGCCTGGCGAATCTTCTGTATTCCCTTTAGCTCCACTCTCCAGGGCATCTTCACCTTTATCTTTTCTTCCCCTTGAAGCAGAGAATAGATACTGTTTCTGTAACAATATCCTAGATTTACAAAGGTACACCAAAATACCTCCATAATAATAATAATGGTTGTAAAGACTGCTGCCTCATGTCCAGACGATATCTCCACTTCATATCCAGCCATATGATTCAGAAGCAGACCTACCAAGGGAAAACATATTCTTCCCAACAGGATTCCTATAGGAATGGAGATGGCCATAAGAATTCCAGTCTGAACAATCAAAAATTTCACTAACTGTCCATAAGTTCCACCACACATCAAAATTACTGCTAATTCCCTTGATTTCTTCTTTACATAGAAATCATTGGCCAGAAAAACTACAATCATACAAATCATTACATCAAAAGTAGTTAAATATGTGGGAAGGTCATTCTTACCATAAATATAGGTAACTCCTATAGCCTCTGACAAAGAAATGTGAAAAAACAAATACATAAACATAGAAGATAACACAAATACAATCCAATAACATATGGCCCTATCTAAGTCCTTGAGTAAAGAACGGGCGGCATCTCTCATTATCACAGCCTATCTCCCCTTGGATTTCTTTTGTTTGTTTCTATCACAGCTCAAATCCCCCTCATTCGAGAAATCCCTTAGATTCACTGGCATTTATCTCTGTAATAATCCGAAAATACTCTTTTTGATTCATCTCGTTTTTTTCAATAGTCTGTTCTATGGTTCCATCTTTAATATATACTAATCTGGAAGAATAGGAGGCAATCAAAGGGTCATGAGTTACCATGATAATCGTAACTTGTTCCTCCTTGTTCAGTCTGTCAATCATTGCCAAAAATTCATTCGCACTGCGCCTATCTAAATTTCCTGTCGGCTCATCAGCAACAACAATTTTCGGATTCATAACTAAAGCCCGACAGATAGCTCCTCTTTGCCGCTGACCGCCAGAACATTCTCTAGGATATTTTCGCAGAAGCTCATGGATTCCCATGCGCTCTGCGATTTCTTCCACCCGTTTTTGAATTTCTGCCTTTTTGACTTTGGCAAGAGCAAGGGGCATGGCAATATTTTCATACAAAGTATGCGTATCTAAAAGATTAAATTCTTGAAACACAAATCCCAATTTCTGACTGCGAAATCTTCCAAGCTGATTGGAAGACATGGAATGAATCTCCACACCATCAATGAATACTTGACCTTTTGTTGGAAAATCAACGGTAGAAATGTTGTTGATGAATGTCGTCTTCCCACTTCCGCTGGGCCCCATGACACAGAGAAATTCCCCTGCCTGTGCTTTAAAGTTGATGTCATGAAGAGCTTCAAATTCATTTTCTAACTGTTGGTTATAGATTTTCGTCAAATTCTTGGTCTCTAAAATAATCTGCTCTTTATCCTGCCCCATTGTTCCCTCACAATTTCTTTTATGCCCGCAACTCAATTCCCATGCTCCGAAGTCCATGAAGAATCTTTTCCATCACTTTATTGACTTCCTTATCCTCCAAAGTTCTATCTCCTGCTCGGAAGGTAATCGAATAGGCAACCGATTTATGGCCTGCCAAAATTTGAGCTCCCTCATAAATATCAAACAGCTCATAGCTTTCTAAAATCTTTCCTCCCCGCTGTTCTATCATATCCTCAATCTGTCCTACCATGATAGATTTGGGTACTACCATACTGATATCCCTGGTTACAGCTGGATACTTGGCAATCCCTTCATATTTACGATTATAAGAGGCATATGGAAGCACAGATGGCATATCAAGTATTGCAAGATAGGTTTTCTCTCCAATCTTATAATTATCTGCTACATCTGGATGAACTTCTCCAAGATAGCCAATTACCTTTCCATCATATATTATATTGGCCTGACGTCCTGGATGAAGCCATTCTTTGCCAGATTGCGGCTCATAATGAGGCTTCTTATCCATTCCTGCTCTGTCAAAAAATTCCTCTATCACGCCCTTCATGTCAAAGAAATCAACTTCTCCATAAGCTCCTAAAACAAATTGCATTCTCTCGTCAGGAAGCTCTGTGAGAGGAAGCGTTTTTGGCAGATAGATATTCGCCAACTCATACAGTCGTACATTTTTATTTCTGCGATTATAGTTTGTAGATAAGGAATTTAACATTCCGTGCAGAGGAGTTGTTCTCATGATGCTGAAATCCTCTCCTAAAGGGTTAGAAATTTCAACTACCTGCCGCAATTTAGAATCTGTGGGAATCTGCAGCTTATCAAATACTTTAGGACTTTCAAATGAATAAGTCATACTCTCGCTGAAACCGCTAAACTCTGCAACCTCCCTTGCAGTCTGTTCCATCCTCAGCTTGTAAGTCAATCCTCCTGTAGTAGCCTCACCAGAAGGAAGAGTGGTAGGAATATTGTCATATCCAAAGAATCGTGCCACCTCCTCTGCAATATCCGCTGGACGCTCTAAATCCTGGCGGAATGTAGGTGCAATGACTTCACTCGAAGCTTCGTCAAATCCCAACTCTAATCTTGAAAAATATTCTAGCATATCATTCTTTTGGATATTGGTTCCCAAAAGGCGATTAATCCTGTCTGCATCAAAAGGAATCCTTCTCTCTGTCCGCTTTTGGGGATAAATGTCTATGATTCCCCCTACAACCTCTCCTGCTCCTAGCTCTTCGACCAACTGGCAGGCACGATTGATTGCTGCCTCGGCATTATTGGGGTCAAGTCCCTTTTCAAATTTTCCAGAAGCATCGGTTCTGAGCCCAATCTTCTTGGCTGACAGACGAATATTAGGCCCATCAAAGCAAGCAGCCTCAAATACCATGGTCTTTACCTCATCAGTAATCTTTGAGTTTTCTCCTCCCATGATACCAGCAATCCCCACTTCCTTTTCTCCATCATTAATCATCAATACTGTATGGTCCAGATTTCTCTCTTGACCATCCAAAGTCTGGAAGGTATCTCCGTCTTTTGCGCATTTCACAATAATCTCGTGCTTTGCAATCAAGTCATAATCATAGGCATGCATAGGCTGGCCAAACTCTTCCATAACATAGTTAGTGATATCTACCAGATTATTAATGGGGCGGATACCACTGGCTGCTAAACGTCTCTGCATCCACTCTGGAGAGGGTGCCAATGTAATATTCTTCACCATACGGGCACAATAGCGGGGACATAGTTTCGTATCTTCCACAGAAACTTTTAAATAGTTATGAATATCTTCTTGATTTCCTGTTTCTGTGACTGTTGGAGCAATAAATTTCTTATTAAATGTGGCAGCAGCTTCCCGTGCAATTCCCACCACACTATAACAATCTACTCGGTTGGAGGTAATTTCATATTCAAATACAATATCATGAAGCCCCAAAACTTCTATGGCATCAGCTCCAATAGGAGTATCCTCTGGAAGAATATAAATTCCTTTTTCTGGAGCTAAAGGATACATATCTCTAGAAGAACCCAATTCTTCAATCGAGCACATCATTCCATCAGATTCGATTCCTCTTAATTTTCCTTTTTTAATCTTGATGCCATTTTCAGGGAGAGGTCCTCCATCATGACCACCTGCTACCTTGCCTCCGTCTAAGACCACAGGAACTTTATCTCCTTCCTTTACATTGGGAGCTCCTGTTACAATCTGAATTATCTTGGTTCCAATATTTACCTGACAAACAATCAATTTATCTGCATCTGGATGACGCTCTATTTTATCAATTTGTCCTACTACAATCTTCTCCAAATTTTTATCCAGGCACTGATATCCCTCTACCTTTGTCCCTGACAAAGTCATAGCATCTGTGTATTCCTGGGCAGTTACGTCTAAATCTGGAACGTATGCTTTCATCCATGATAATGCTGTGTTCATGTCTAATCTCCTCCATCTATTTTACTTATACTCAGAACTGTTTTAAAAATCTTACATCATTTTCATAAAGCAGTCGCATATCATCAATTTCATATTTCAGCAATGCAATTCTCTCTAAACCAACGCCAAATGCAAATCCCGTATATGCCTCTGGGTCAATCCCACACATCTCAAATACATGAGGATGAACCATGCCGCAGCCCAAAATCTCAATCCAACCAGTTCCCTTACAGAAACGGCATCCGCTGCCTCCACATTTGAAACAACTGACATCCATCTCGGCACTTGGCTCAGTAAATGGAAAATGGTGAGGCCGAAATTTTACTTTTGTATCTTCCCCAAAAAGTTCTTTGGCAAATTCAGCCAAAGTTCCTTTTAAATCCGCAAATGTAATATTTTTATCAATCACCAAACCCTCTACCTGATGGAACGAAGGGGAATGAGTTGCATCTACCTCGTCAGAACGGAACACTCGCCCAGGAGAAATCATACGAATCGGCAGTTTTCCTTTTTCCATGGTACGAGCCTGAACCGGAGAAGTCTGGGTTCTAAGCACAATTTCTTTGTTAATATAAAACGTATCCTGCTCATCCTTTGCTGGATGTCCTTCTGGAATATTCAGTTTTGTAAAATTGTATTCATCATATTCAATTTCAGGACCTTCCACCACTTCATATCCCATTCCCACAAAGATTCTTTCGAGTTCTTCTAAGGCTATGGTATTGGGATGGCGATGCCCCACATTGGCTTTTCTTGCAGGAAGAGTAACATCAATCACCTCTGCCTTCATCTGAGCATCTCTGGCTTTTCTTGCTAATGCCTGTCTAGTCTCCTCCAATTTCGCCTCAATCATCTCCCTGGCTTCATTTACCATTTGCCCTACTTTTGGACGGTCTTCGGGAGCTACATTCTTCATTCCTTTCAGTACACTGGTCAATTCTCCCTTTTTGCCAAGATACGCCACACGGATTTCATTTAATTTATCCAAGGCTTCGGAAGACTCAATCTGCTTCATCGCTTCCTCTTTAATCTTCTCTAACTGCTCTTTCATGCTATTCTCCTTTTCCTTTCCATCTCCAGATAACTGGGGGTAGTACTATATTGCATTAATTCCTAAGTAATAGTACTTGCTCTCTATACTAGGATTCAAGAACGTCTTGGGCGTTCTTGTGGCGGCGTGCAGGTCAGCTAACTCAATCTTCCTTTTTGCACGCCTGCCATTATCAGATGGGGGATTGACTCCTGCCACGGATACAGGAAAGCGCCTCACTGCTTAACGGCAGGGGACATCCCTATCTGATATATCTGTGAAATTAGATGATTATACAACGAAAAAAAGTCCCTCCGATAAACGAAGGGACGACAAGCCGCGGTACCACCCTGATTCCTATATCACAGATACAGACACTTTTGTGTGTAACGTACACCCTGCGTCGCAGCCTACTAAACCTATACCAAAAAGTTACACAAGGTAAGTTCAGCCGCGCAGCTCCAGCGGGAAATTCGATTGCTTATCTGAACTGAAAGGAACTTACAGCCGGTGATTCCTTCTCTCTGGCAGAAATATAAGCATCTACTGACGCCTTCATTGCTTTTCTTTTTAAGCCTTATGGTACATTTTAGCATATTTCTTTTAAATGTCAACTGATTTGTGCCAACTATTATATAATACTTAACATGGTAATTCCTTACTAACTATTTATTAGACAAAAAATAATATCATTATCTTCCCCACACCAACATCCGAATATCCTTTTGAGCTCTGATTCCTGTCTGGGCTTTCAGATAGTTTTGTTCTGGCATTTTCCTTAAAGCCCACATAACTAATGCATAAGGAAGGTGGAGGCCAGCCGCATGACTAAAGGGATAACCTCCTCCAAATCTGGCGTTCATCTCCACTACATAATAGTTTCCCTGTTCTCCCATCACATCTACATCCAAATTTCCTCGATGTCTTAAAAATTCTGCTAATTTCTTTCCAAGAACACAAAGCTCTGGAATGGCTACTGTCTCAGCTTCATCTGTCTCTCCGGCTCGCATAGCCTCCTTTTTCTTCACTACTACAGTCTGATAAGTACCTTCCAGATCATTTACGACATCAAGACCAAATTCTTCGCCATTTATCTTTTCTTGAATAATTATATTAGCTCTATCCTGAACTGCCTCATACCTTAAATAGCTGTTGGTAATTTCCCTTTGAATTTTTTGTTCCAAAATCCTTAGCTCCTCCTCGCTGTCTACCTGATATACAGATAGAGACCCCATTCCCCATCGAGGTTTTAAGATAAATGGATAAGTCGTCTTTCCTTCTTGCTCTGCCTGTACTACCTCTTCAATATCCAACCAGCTTTTTGGTGTGTTGATTCCCTGCTCCTTAAGAGCTGTGTATGTTTTCCACTTATCATTACAGATATCTACTGCCCAAGTATTGGCTGTCACCACCAAAGTCCCCTGTGCCTCAAATCTCTCTCTGGCAGCAGCTAAAACAGGAAGGTCAATATCAAACAAAGGCACCAAAAGACCAATCTCCCATTTTCTACAATACTCCAGCAAAAATGGAATATATTCTCTGTCATAAATCAGAGGTGTCACCACCTTTTTGTCTGCTGCCGAAAATGCTGGACTGATTTTGCTGTTAGCTGCATGAACCATTCCTGGTTCCTCTGCCAGTTTCAAAGCCTCCTTAAAATATTCTACCAGATACGTTCTTCTTCCTGCACTTGTAAGCAAGATATTCATAGTTTCTATCCCTTTCTTAATCGTGATTCGTAGTCCTGTCATAATCGTTATGACTTTTTTCTCTCAGCAAACCTTGCCAGCAGCTTATAAAGCCATGGTGCATACACTTCCATATAAATATAGAAGCGAGTTCTCTTTGTCAATTCCTGAAAATAGTTTCTGTACTTTTTATTGAGAACCACTCCATAGCATCTGGTATTGACCTTTGTAAGATACCAAGTCCTCTTGACAGCGTTTTTGACTGCTTCATGGAATTGCCTATCCGTAGCTCTGTCAAAAGCAGCATAGGTTTCTCGCATTTCCTCATAATATTTCTTCTGTTTTGCTACATAATCTCCTTGTTTTCCCTGGCTTGTCCAGGAGGAAGCTCCGCCAAGTCGGTAAATGCTCATAGCTCTATCTATATAGTACCCATATCCTTTGGCAGCAGCCATAAGCTGTAGTGGTGTATCTCCCACCGGACAATTTGTATAATAGAGTGGCAGTTCTTTTATTAAAGATGCTCGAAATACCATAGAAGCAGTAGGATAACCACAACTCTTATCAATGATTTCCTCTGGAGAAATCACATTATTCTTTGTATAAGGGCGCATTTGTTTCTCTGACCTGGAACCATCCATTGTAATAATATTGGCACTGTGAATACATAAACTACAATCGGGATGGCTTTCCAGATAATCAATCTGAGCTTGAAGTTTTCCTTCTTCTGTCCAATAGTCATCTCCCTCACACATGGCAATATAGGTTCCTCTTGCCCTGGGGAAATTAAAGGCTCCACTGGGGTTTTTAATTCCTTTAGAATACTGATTCTCAGTCTGTAAGATAGGTTTTATGATATCTGGATACTGCTCTGCATACTGACGGATAATCTCTGCTGTAGAATCTGTGGATGCATCATCATAGATTAAAATTTCATAGGAAAAGGAAACCTTTTGTTTTAAAAATCCCTCGATAGCAGCTTTTATATAAGGCTCATGGTTGTAAGTAAGACAGCAGATACTTACAAATGGTTCCCCGCTTTCACTATATGAACTTTCACATTCTTTATTATTTTTATTTGCTGTTTCTGTTATAGCATGTATTCTCATACTGTTTGGCCTTCCTCTCCCAACCATAGATAATATATTAAAATTTCATCAAACCATTTCTTTCTTTTCTCTCCGGCTTTTTATCAAGCTCCATAGATACTCAAAACTTTCCAATCGAAATAATTTTGCCAAAACTATATAGACTCCCGCACCAAAAATCACCTGTACAATCAGTTTTATCCAGACACCTCCTGGCAAAACAAACTGTACTCCATACACAGCAGCACACATGATTAAGGAAATGGCAACAGAAGGTAGGATATCTATCCACTGGTTAAAAATTCCATATCCAAGCAATTTTTTATTGGGCCAAGCATTGACAAAAGTGCTCAAAAAATCTAAACTTGCTTTAATAGCCATCAATACCAGAGGTCCAAATTGAATTCCTACTACAACCCCTATAATCCCCATACTTTTCTTAATAATTTCTAATTTTAGGAACATATCGCTGCGTCCTGCTGCATTGACAGCTTGAAGATTTGTAATATGAATAGGCCAGAAAGAATAGGCGACAC
Organism: Hungatella sp. UBA3402; assembly: GCA_002358555.1. Lineage (GTDB taxonomy): Bacteria > Bacillota > Clostridia > Lachnospirales > Lachnospiraceae > UBA3402. The sequence goes on from DEPC01000125.1 coordinate 14,472, forward strand.
ACATAATCCTCAAGTATGGAACACAGTCCAGCCATTTTTCTCCTAAAAGCCCCAATACTAAGGTATCTGCCACAGCACATAGACCAAACAGCATAGGCAACACCAAAAACGAGCTTATTCTTACTGCTCTTTTTAGCATCTGTTTCATAACTTGCCTATCACCCTGTTTAGAAGAGAATGCTGGAAGCAGTACAGATTGGATAGCAGCTCCCAGATTATTGGCTATCAATTTTGGAAACTGCTCCCCTCGGTTGTATATCCCCAGAATTTCTTCGGTATATATTTTTCCCATAATCAGGCCATATAGATTGTTAAATAATGTATCAATCAGAGAGGCTGCGAGTAATTTCCAGCCAAAGCCCAACAACTCCCAGATATTGTTCCAGGCAAATAAAAAAGCTGGTTTCCAGGATACAGTGACAAACAAAACCAGCATCAACGCAAAATAGTAGGCTAACTGCTGTCCAACCATAGCCCACACCCCAAAGCCCCTATAAGCCATATAGATGCTGATAACCCCTGAGATAATGGAGGCACCAAGAGTTGACAAAAACAGCCCTTTGAATTCCATTTTTCTGGAAACCCAGGCAGTCTGAACCGAGATGACAGCACCTGGAAATAGAACAACTCCCAATACTCGAACAATCTCCTTTAATTGCTCAATATCATAAAAATTTGCAATCTGTGGAGCTGCTGCATATAGAATCCCATACATGACAAAAGCTGCCCCTAAGCTGAAATAACATACAGAAGAAAAGTCCTTTTCATCTGCCTGCTGCTTTTGCACCAATGCAGTACTAAACCCATTTTGCACAATTACATTGGCAATGGTGATAAAAATCATGATAATTCCAACCACGCCATATTCTGCTGGGGTCAAAAGTCTTGCCAAGATAATGGCAACCACAAACTGGATTCCCTGAGCTCCCCCATTCTCTAAAATTTTCCAAAACAGGCCCTTGATTACCTTTTGTTTCATTCCTGTTTCTCCCAAATCTATAAATATATTCTTACTTTTACCTTGCCAATACCTTTCATTTTACATGATTCCCCAAAAAATGTAAATCACGTATGGTATTTTTCATCTAAATATGTTAAATTATCATAGGAAACTATTGCTTAGGAGGTTTTTGTATGAAAAAAACTAAAAAAATACGGCTGACTTTGCTCATGGCTGGCGCTATGGTATTTAATTCTGCTTTTTGCGCCTTTGCAGCTAATGTCGGCCCTGCCTTTGACCCTCGCCTTCAGCCTGGCGGTGCACAGGAACAGGAAACTGATACTACTCAGGTAGAGGGACCAGGGCCAGGAGCAGAGACAATCACAGACCCAGGTGCAGGAATGGACGTTGTTGTACCAGAGGTTCCAGCAGAAGATATTACACTTGCAGAACCCCAAGTAGAAGCATCCTCAGGCATTGTGCAGATGCCTCGTCTGCAGACCACACTTCTGTTAAGCCAACATCAATGGTCTCAGCCTTTTGTCAATGACCAATGGTGTGATGCAGGAAATGAAACCTTTTATTCCATCTCCATTTTTATGGAAGGGGCTGTCGGAAATATTCTCTATCGTGCCTATACTTCCAGCAATGGATGGACAAATTGGGCTATGAATGGACAACAGACCGCTATTCCCGCTGATTTTGCTCCTATTGAGGCGATTCAGGTGCGTTTCTCAGGTGCTGTAAACCATAACTATGATTTATACTATAGTGGGCTTTTCTTTAATGGTCAGGAGACAAATTGGGGAAAGAACGGCACTACCGTCGGCTCTATGGGACAAGGTATGCCTTTAAAAGGCTTCCGTATGGCTTTCTTTGCAAAAGGTCATGAAGCTGGGCTCAACACCAGTAATGCTGTAGTTTCTGCACATGTTGATGGTGTTCAGTATGTAAATGGATCACTCCGCTATATTCATGGAGATGGTTCCAACTATACTGGATGGGGTTGGGTAGGCTCAGACCGCTATTATTTTGTTGACTCTTACCCAGTAACTGGATGGCAATACATAGACGGTTACAAGTATTATTTTGCCGAAGATGGAAAGTTAGTCCAGGATTTAGAGCCTATAATTGGCGCTCAAGGACCATTCCTCTTAAGAATCAACAAAGAGATGAACACAACCACAGTTTTTGTAAAAGATGGTGACAATGGCTTTATTATTCCTCTGAAGTCTTTCTTATGTTCTTGTGGTGATGATACTCCTCTTGGAACATTTAAAACACCAGAAAAATATCGGTGGAGATTAATGAATAGTGGAGTATCCTGTCAGTATGCAACTCGCCTTGGTCCAGGATTAAGTTTCCTACTTCATTCTATTATTTATGACCGAGCAGATGTTAATACCATGTGGCCTGATACTTACAATTACTTGGGTGTAGCACGTTCAGCAGGATGTATCCGTTTTACTTCTGGCGATGCGAAGTGGATTTATGACCATTGCCCTATCGGAACTACGATTGAAGTGTATAACTCTGCAGTTCCAGGACCTTATGAAAGACCTGCCATTGAGTCTGTGATTCCTTCTGACCAGCATTGGGACCCTACAGACCCTGTAGCACTTGCACAGTTCCAGTAAAAAATCTTTTTTAAAGTCAAATTCCCCGCAATAAGCTGATAAGCCTGCTGCGGGGAATTTGTGTTAGATTCTCTGTTATTTCTATAAGAATGGTTTTTAAATATTAGTTTTTTTAACCTTTTCAAAAATTCTTGTTACATCATCTACCTTCTTATACTAGCACTGCACCAAACAATTAAAATCAGAATATCTGCTTTATTCTTGTCCCTTCACCTCACGGGCTGTCCGAGACTGAATTTCCTCCTTCAAAGAACCTATAAACTCATGTAGGGATTTCTGTCCTTCATCTCCTTCAAATCTACTTCTGACAGAAACCAAGCGTTCTTCTTGTTCTTTCTGTCCCACAATCAGCATATATGGAATCTTTTGCATCTGAGCCTCTCGGATTTTATATCCAATCTTCTCGGACCTCATATCCAGCTCTGCACGGATTTGGGCATCATCAAGCTGTTTTTTTACTTGTTCTGCATAGTCAATAAATTTGTCAGAAATAGGAAGCACCTTCACCTGAACAGGAGCTAGCCATGTTGGGAATGCACCTGCAAAATGTTCAATCAAGATGCCTATAAACCGTTCAATTGAACCAAATGCTACCCGATGAATCATAATAGGACGGTGTTTCTCTCCATCAGCTCCCTGATATTCCAGATCAAATCTCTGAGGCATCTGGAAATCAAGCTGAATGGTTCCACACTGCCAGGTTCTCCCAATGGCATCTACCAAATGGAAATCAATCTTAGGGCCATAAAATGCTCCGTCTCCCTCATTGATGACATAATCCAATCCTAAATCATCTAAAGCACCTTTTAATCCCTCTGTAGCCATCTCCCAGTCTTCATCGCTTCCCATACTGTCCTCTGGTCTGGTGGACAACTCTACATGGTATTGAAATCCAAACAGAGTATATACATCATTGATGAGTTTGGCAACTCCCTTAATCTCATCTTTAATCTGCTCTGGCATCATGAAAATATGGGCATCATCTTGGTTAAAACAGCGAACCCTCATAAGACCATGAAGCTGTCCTGATTTCTCATGGCGATGTACCAATCCAATTTCTCCCATGCGTAGAGGAAGGTCACGGTAAGAACGAGGCTCAGAAGCATATACCAGAATACCACCTGGACAATTCATAGGCTTTACACAATAATCCTGGTCATCAATGATTGTAGTATACATATTGTTCTTATAGTGGTCCCAATGTCCTGAATTTTCCCATAGGCTTCGATTCAAGATGATTGGTGTGGAAATTTCAACATAGCCAGCTTTCTTGTGAATTTCTCTCCAATAATCCAATAAAGTATTTTTCAACACCATTCCTTTAGGAAGGAAAAATGGAAATCCAGGACCTGCATCATGCATCATAAACAGCCCCAACTCTTTTCCTAACTTCCGGTGGTCTCTTTTCTTAGCTTCTTCTACCATAGTAAGGTATGCTTCCAGTTCTTCCTTCTTAGCAAATGCTGTAGCATAAAGACGAGTCAACATTTTATTATGTTCATTTCCTCTCCAATAAGCCCCTGCAATGCTGGTCAGCTTATATGCCTTTCCTACATCTTTGGTGTTCATCAGATGGGGACCTGCACACAAATCTGTAAATTCGCCCTGCTTATAAAAACTGATTTCCTCCCCTTCCGGCAAATCTTCAATCAGCTCTATCTTATAAGGCTCATCTTTCTCCTTCATAAATTCCAAAGCCTTTTCTCTTGGCAAAGTAAATCGTTCCAGAGGCAGAGCTTCCTTGACAACCTTCTTCATCTCAGCTTCAATTTTGTCCAAATCCTCAGCAGTAATCGGAGAGGCAAAATCAATATCATAATAAAACCCATCTGCAATCGATGGTCCAATAGCCAGCTTTGCATCAGGATATAACCGCTTCACCGCCTGAGCCATCACATGGCTGGCAGTATGGCGCAATGCTGCTAGGCCCTTTTCATCCTTTGCAGTCAAAATATTCAAGCTGCAATCCTTATCTACAATCGTTCTCAAATCTACACTTTCCCCATCAATCTCTCCTGCGCAGGCCATTCTA
>DEPC01000104.1:0-459 GCA_002358555.1 Hungatella sp. UBA3402
ATTGTTGATGAAAATGGTAGACAGAAAGGATAATATAATCATAGATAAAAGTTTATCTGTAGCTCATCATTTATACATCAGAATGATAAAATGACAACTACATAATAATGATAAGGAAATCGATATTGTTATATCAGCTAACCAGTACATTTCTGTTAGGTTGTAGTGCTAGTTATGGGTGTGCCATCACCCATCCCAGGGCAGAGCATATAGCTCCCTGGGCAGATATGCTGTTACCACATATCTCAGTTCTATTGGACGATGAATATTTTACGCACCTATCGTTTTTTAGATGCAACCACCTATATTCAATTTACAAAGAACAAATGTGTTTGTTTATATAGCGCAGACCACTACGCTCTTAGCGTTTTAAAGACTTGTTCTTGTCTATAGTTATAGAATAGCTTATATGTGGTGTTTTGTCAAATTTTGGTGTGCCTTATATCCCCATAGCTAAAG
>DEPC01000104.1:774-13709 GCA_002358555.1 Hungatella sp. UBA3402
CTTATATCCCCATAGCTAAAGCTAGGGGCTTTACGGCGAATATTGGTAAATAATATTACAAATTTTTATTATTGGTGTGCTACTAGAGTTTTGACATTAGATAGAAAATATGCAAAAGAAATATTAAATAGTATTGGAATGACACAGGCAGTAACCGATAGAGAATGGGCAAAAATCGCTTTATCCTATCGCTGTGCTTCCTTGACTGATGTTTTTTGGGTAAAACGTAAAAAGGAACATATTTCATTTAATGAAATAAATCTATATGAGAATCATCTCAATAATTCATTTATAGATATTGCATTAAAAGGAAAACAATATACAGTACAAAATGAATATTTAGCTAAGGACTTATCAACAAATGGGTGTTTCCCTAAAGCATGGCAAAGAGTTTCAAATGGTTTTAGATTGTTAAAAGATGGGGGAAATGATGCTGTAAACAGAGAATTATTAGCAAGTCAGATTTGTAGATGTTTTGATATTTCACAAGTCTTATATGAGGAAGGTTATTTTGATGGAGAAAAGGTTACAGTAAGTGATAATATTACATCAAAAGATTATTCCATAGTTTCTATGGAGGCTTTTGAGATTTACTGTCAGAATCATGATAGAGATATTCAAAAATATATTAAAAAACTTGACAAGCATAATTATTATATGATGAATATTATTGACTATCTTGTAGGAAATACGGATAGACACTGGGGAAATTGGGGAGTTTTGGTTAATAATTCTAATAATAAGCTAGAATGTATTTATAAATTAATGGACTTTAATCAAGTATTTCATCAATATGATTCTTTAGAGGGTGCAAACTGTCAAACTTTATTTGGAATAAGAGCTACACAAAGGCAAGCTGCTATAGAGGCGGTGAAAACGATAGGGCTTAATCAAAATAAAGAAATAAAAAAAGAGATGTTTATAAATTTGCCTCAATATTATGATATGTTTATTAGAAGATTAGAGCTTTTAAAAAGTATAAAAGGACAGGTTTAACTTAACCTGTTATGGCAGTTAAAAGTTGTAAGCAGAAGTAACGCACGGAAGAAAGCTCCTGTAGAGGCAGGGCTGTGGGGAAGCTAGTTTGCTGCGTTACTTCTTCCTACAATGTTTAACTAGCACAACAAGTTAAATTACAGAAACATAAAAATAATAGGCCAAAAAAGGGCTGAAAAGAAAGTCTTTTCCATAGTTCTGAAAAATTATGAGGAATTTTCGACTAAAATCGTAAAACCTTATATTATATCTTCTTCAATAACTGTGGTAGCTATATCTTTTATTGTCTCTTCGGTTTTTTCGGCGGCATCAGCAAGAGTTTCCTTTACCTCTTGAGCTGCCTGTGAGACGGTTTCTTTCGCTTGGGCAGCCACATCTTCTGCTTTTTGGGCAGCAGCTTCCATGGCTTCTGTGCCAGTTTCCTTTATATCTTCACTCATTTCTTTTAAAGAAGAAGCTTCCTTTTTCTCTCCAAGTGGGACATAATTGCGGTGTATCTCTGTCTCATGGGAAGAAGTCTCATCAAAGTTGTCATCATCGCCTTCAAAATCATGGAAATCCTCATCTAGCTCTGCATGAAAGGAACGATATTTCAAAAAGTAAGATATTCCAGCAGCAATGGCTGTGGAGATAGCTGTCAGAACAAGGAATTTACCGATATTTTTCTTTGTCATGGTTGAATGCTCTCCTTTCTGTGTGAATACATCGTATCTTTGTACTGAATTGGTTAATACAGTTATCCGTATTCACGTATAGATAGATTGTAGCAGAAAATTTATGTTGTGGCAACTGTTCGTTTTTGTTTTTCATCTATGGTTTCTGTGCCTGCATAAATTTATTGTAATACCATTATCTCAAAAAAGAAAGGTATATATTTAAAAATTTTTTATAAAATAGAAAAAGGACCTGGAAAAATTTGAAAAAATTAGCACTCACCCCTTGACAGTGCTAACAAAGGGTGTTATAACATTGGTGTGGAAGAAAAGAAGTTACTGATAAAACATAAGTTAAAAAAAGAGCATTGCAAGGAGGAATCATATATGAAATTAGCACCATTATTTGACAGAGTTGTATTAAAGCAATTGGTTGCAGAAGAAACTACAAAGTCTGGTATCGTACTTCCAGGACAGGCTAAGGAGAAACCTCAGCAGGCAGAGGTTATTGCAGTAGGACCAGGCGGAGTAGTCGAGGGCAAGGAGATTACTATGCAGGTAAAAGTTGGTGATAAAGTAATCTTTTCTAAGTATTCTGGAACAGAAGTGGAAGTAGATGAAGAAAAATATGTGATTGTTAAGCAGAATGACATTTTAGCTGTAATTGAGTAGGATAGATATCCATTGAATTTGTATAAGTTTTAACTGTAGAAGGTGTCAAGCACACAAAGGGACAAGAACTATACAGACAGGTGATGGCATGTAAGTAATAGATACGTCAGTAGCCTGGATTGATTGAGATTAAAAGAAACTGGAGGAATTGAATCATGGCAAAGGAAATTAAATATGGTGTAGAGGCAAGAAAGGCCTTAGAGTCTGGTGTAAACCAATTGGCAGATACTGTTCGTGTTACTTTAGGACCAAAAGGAAGAAATGTAGTATTGGATAAGTCCTTTGGAGCACCTCTTATTACAAATGATGGTGTTACCATTGCAAAAGAGATTGAACTGGAAGATGCATTTGAGAACATGGGTGCACAGTTGGTAAAAGAAGTTGCTACCAAGACAAATGATGTAGCAGGCGATGGAACTACCACAGCTACTGTTCTGGCTCAGGCAATGATAAATGAAGGAATGAAGAACTTAGCAGCAGGTGCCAATCCTATTGTATTAAGAAAGGGCATGAAGAAGGCAACTGATGTGGCAGTAGAGGCGATTGCTAAGATGAGCCAGCCTATTAACGGCAAAGACCAGATTGCAAGAGTAGCAGCAATTTCTGCTTCCAGTGATGAAGTTGGTGAGATGGTAGCGGATGCGATGGAGAAGGTTTCTAATGATGGTGTCATTACGATTGAAGAATCCAAGACCATGAAGACAGAACTCGACCTGGTAGAAGGTATGCAGTTTGACAGAGGTTATGTATCTGCCTATATGTGCACAGATATGGATAAGATGGAAGCCAACTTAGAGACTCCATATATTTTGATTACTGACAAAAAGATTGCCAATATCCAAGAGATTCTTCCTCTGTTAGAGCAGATTGTTCAGTCTGGCGCAAGACTTTTGATTATTGCAGAAGATGTAGAAGGCGAGGCTCTGACCACTCTGATTGTAAATAAACTGAGAGGAACCTTCAATGTAGTTGCTGTAAAGGCTCCAGGCTATGGCGACAGAAGAAAAGAGATGCTTCAGGATATTGCAGTTTTGACCGGAGGTACTGTAATTTCTAGTGACCTTGGCTTAGAGTTAAAAGACGTGACTTTGGACCAGTTGGGACATGCAAAATCGGTTAAGGTTCAGAAAGAGAATACCGTGATTGTAGACGGAGAAGGCGAAAAGTCTGAAATCAATGCAAGGATTGCACAGATTAGGGCACAGATAGAGGAAACTACTTCCGACTTTGACAGAGAGAAGTTGCAGGAGAGACTTGCAAAGCTTGCAGGTGGAGTAGCAGTAATCCGTGTAGGCGCAGCTACAGAGACTGAGATGAAAGAAGCAAAACTGCGTATGGAAGATGCTTTGGCAGCTACCAGAGCAGCAGTAGAAGAAGGTATTGTAGCAGGAGGCGGTTCTGTATATATTCATGCTATGGAGGAAGTATCTAAGCTGCTTCCAGGATTAGAAGGTGATGAGCAGACAGGTGCAAAGATTATCTTAAAGGCTTTAGAGGCTCCACTGTATCATATTGCTGCCAATGCAGGATTGGAAGGCTCCGTGATTATAAACAAAGTAAAAGAGTCTCCCGCAGGAACTGGATTTGATGCTTATAAAGAAGAATATGTCAATATGATTGATGCTGGTATCTTGGACCCTGTAAAAGTAACCAGAAGTGCATTACAGAATGCCACCAGTATTGCTTCAACATTGTTGACAACAGAGTCTGTTGTTGCTAATATTAAAGAAGAAACTCCAGCCATGCCAGCCGGCGGCGGTATGGGGGGAATGATGTAAGCAAAGCAGCGACAGAGAAATTCTTTTAGAAGAATATCTTTAAAAGATTAGGGGGGAGAATGCCATGCTTGCATGGTGTTCTCCTTTTATGCGTAGTTCCATGCAGTAGAGGAAATTTATTTTATCCGTTTCCAGAGGTTTTGGCGAAATAGGCTCTCAAAAAACAAAGAAAGGAAAGACCTTCCATGAATGATTCTTATGCAGAATGGCTGGTAAAACGCAAAGCTCCAGCTCATAACATGATTATCAAAGCACTATTGATTGTTCTCTGTATCATCAGTGGCTTTATGGCTTTAACTACTATGTTTGGCATTGTAATTTTAACTGCGGTAGGCGCAGCGACCTATTTTATTTTCCAGAACTTAAATTTGGAATTTGAGTATCTAATTGTCAATGACCAGATTACCATTGATAAGATTATGGGAAAAGCCAGAAGAAAGAAAGCATGGGAAGGAACCTTGGGAGAAGTACAAGTCATTGCTCCTCTGGATTCCTATATGCTAAAAGATTATGAAAAGCCCAATATGAAAGTCTTGGATTTTGGCTCCCATACCCAAGGGGCAAAAGTGTATGGCATGATTCACCAAGGGGAGGGTGGTCAGATATCAAAGATTATCTTTGAACCAAATGAAAAAATTTTGCAGCATATTAGACAGCGTACCCCAAGAAAAATAATTCTTTGAGATATTATAGCCGTTTTCAATCCTGTTCTTAGGATTTTTGAAGCGGCTTAAAAAATATATTTGACAACCCCCATTAAATTTGCTATATTAAGTTACCAAATACTATCAATATAATAGGTAATTGCGAAACACAAAGTCGTAGAACTATTCTGACAATATCAGCAAAGTTTTGAGTTTCGCAATTACCTATATAAAAATTAAGAGAGAGAGGAAAATTTCATGGGTACAATTATCGGTGAAGGCATTACATTTGACGACGTGCTGTTGGTTCCTGCTTATTCAGAAGTAATACCGAATCAAGTTGATTTAACCACTTATCTGACAAAAAAAATCAAGCTTAATATTCCTTTAATGAGTGCTGGTATGGATACAGTGACTGAGTATCGCATGGCGATTGCTATGGCCAGGCAGGGAGGGATTGGCATTATTCATAAAAATATGTCGATTGAAGCTCAGGCAGAAGAGGTGGATAAGGTAAAGCGTTCAGAGAATGGTGTTATCACAGACCCATTTTATCTCTCTCCAGAACATACATTAAAAGATGCCGACGAGCTGATGGCTAAATTCCGTATTTCAGGAGTTCCCATTACAGAAGGAAAAAAGCTAGTGGGAATCATTACAAACCGAGATTTAAAATTTGAAGAGGATTTTTCCAAAAAAATTAAAGAATGTATGACTAGCAAGAATCTGGTGACAGCAGGGGAAAATATCACCATGGTTGAGGCTAAGAACATTCTGGCTAAAGCAAGAGTCGAGAAACTTCCGATTGTTGATAAAGATTTTAACTTAAAAGGTCTTATTACCATCAAGGATATTGAAAAGCAAATCAAATACCCTAATTCTGCAAAGGATTCTCAAGGAAGACTGTTATGTGGAGCCGCTGTAGGGATTACTGCAAATGTACTGGAGCGAGTGGAAGCTCTCATGAAAGCTCATGTAGATGTGGTAGTTTTGGATTCAGCTCATGGACATTCTGCCAATGTAATCCGTTGTGTAAAGATGATTAAAGAGGCATTTCCCGAATTACAGGTAATTGCAGGCAATGTAGCTACGGGGGAAGCGACAAAAGCTTTGATTGAGGCTGGGGTGGATGCAGTAAAAGTAGGCATTGGACCTGGTTCTATCTGTACAACTCGTGTAGTTGCAGGGATTGGCGTTCCACAGATTAGTGCGATTATGGACTGCTATGCTGTGGCAAAGGAATATAATATTCCTATTATTGCAGATGGTGGTATCAAATATTCTGGCGATATCACTAAGGCGATTGCAGCAGGTGGAAGTGTATGCATGATGGGAAGCATGTTTGCGGGATGTGATGAGAGTCCAGGGTCTTATGAGCTGTATCAAGGAAGGAAATATAAGGTATACCGAGGTATGGGTTCTATTGCCGCTATGGAGAACGGAAGTAAAGACCGCTATTTCCAGACAGATGCTAAGAAATTGGTTCCAGAAGGGGTAGAAGGTCGTGTGGCATACAAAGGAATGGTAGAAGACACGGTATTCCAGATGTTGGGAGGACTGCGTTCTGGAATGGGATATTGTGGGGCAGCAGATATTAAGACATTGCAAGAAAATGGAAAGTTCGTAAAGATTTCTGCTGCTTCTTTAAAAGAAAGCCATCCTCATGATATCCATATTACCAAGGAGGCACCTAACTATAGTGTAGATGAATGATTACTGCATATAACACATAAGCTTTATAAAAGGAAAAGTGTCAATGGGTCATAATATAAGAGCTATTATTGGAACACATAAGTCTATCCAGAAATTGACGAATGATTGGGTTCGTGCAAAAGAAATCGAATTATTACAAGGATATGGAATGGTATTTTTGACAGATGGGCTTCTAGATGATATTGCAGAAGTATTAGAAATTTCTGATGATTTTTGTTGCTCTGAGCTTGATTATTTTACTAAGACGGCTGTTCAACTTTTAGAGATATACTCCTTTCACACGAAATTAGCCTATATAGAAACAGATTATTTCGGCGGTATCGGAACACAAGGAGGCGTTCTCTATAAAAATGGACAAATCTGTAGGAAGCCACATAGCGGAGATGGAACAATAAACTTGCTATTAAGGGAACTTGGTGTTTGGTGTGCTCCTACCAAAGATGAATTTGATAGTTTAAACTTGGGAATCTATCGCGAAATGCCTGAGTAATTTGATTGCTTCTCGCTCTTTCCTGTGCTATACTTTGACACAAAAGGAAAAGGCAGGTAACTACAATGAATTATGGAATGAGATGTCATGATTTATGTCCCAAGGGAGATATTGACACTGTATTTAATGCAGTGAAAGCCAATCATATTGACCAGATTCAACTGGCTTTTGGAAAATCTATTATTGGGTTTGACTTTAATTATGGGCATTATTCTCCAGGTTTTGGCCGCATGATACGCCAAAAGTTAGATGAACGTGGAATCCATGTGGCAATTCTTGGATGTTATATCAATCCAACTAACCCTGACGAGAGAAAACGTCAGGAGGCAGTACAGAAATTCATTGAACATTTAAAATATGCAAAGGCTATAGGGGCTGATATGGTGGGTACAGAGACCGGACGATATGATGCAGATTTTAAGGTAGTGCCTTATACTTATACAGAAGGATGCTATCAGCTTTTGTTAAAAAGCATGAGAGAGATTGTATCTGCAGCAGAAAAGCTAGGAATGATTGTGGGAGTGGAGGCTGTTCATGACCATACATTGTACTGTCCAGAGATGATGAGAAGATTTTTAGAAGATATTGATTCTCCCAATGTGGAAGCAATTCTTGACCCTGTAAATCTAATTAGTGCAGAAAATTATTTAAACCAGGACGAAGTGATAGCTAATGCATTTAAGTTATATGGAGATAGGATTTCCATGGTTCATGTAAAAGACTTTGTGTTGAAAGATGGAGAACCAGAGTTTGCCCATGTAGGAGATGGATTGTTCCACTATGAACCATTGATGCAGAACTTAAAAGCCCAAAAGCCATATATTACTATGCTGCTCGAAAATTCTAATAAAGAGCGATATCACAGTGATGTGGAGTATCTACAGAGGATTTATGAGAAGATGTAATTGATGGTATGTAGCAGCTTTCTTCCGATCTGATGACTGTCAGATTCAAGGATAAATAGCTGCCAAGCAAAGTTTGACTATTTTTTACTAAGAAAGTCCCTCTGCCGAGATTTTATAGCTATAATTCTTATAGTACTATGACTAATATCGAAACTTAAAAAACATTTCTAGTTCTGTTTCTTAGGAACTGCCAAATACCAGCAAGGGACTGTTGCAAAATAACAGATTTATATAGTATGAGTATTGGAATATCATATCTATATATTGTAGAATGATAGTATTTTGCAACAGTTCCCTGCATTTCTTCTGGCTATCTCCCCTAAATAATAACACAAGAGCAACGAAACTTTATTGTACCTTTTGAGTATGAGGAAGCCTTCCTCGAAGAAAACGCTTCTTAAGCTCTGACCATTTAAATGGAATCAGAGGATAAATATAACTCTTTCCTGCAATTGTCTTATTAAATACAACCGCACAGATAGACAAAAGGATTCCAAGGAAAAATCCCCAATAATTAAATACAGCCGTAAGAATTAGCAATATCATACGCATAAATTTCAGAGCATATCCAAGTTCAAAACTGGCCTGAGAATAGTTAGCTACTGTAACAAATGCCATATACAACATAGTTTCGCTGTTGAACCAACCAGATTTTACGGAATATTCTCCCAAAACAATACCAGCAATGACACTTAAAGGAGTTGTTAGCATACTAGGGGTATTGATTGCTGCAAGACGCAGACCATCAATAGCAAATTCTAAAATCATCAGTTGGAAAAACAAAGGTACATAGGGGGCTTCCGATAACTGAACAAATTCTAGCCATGGTGGAAGAATCTGAGGGTTCTGCATAAGAAGCAGCCAAGTGGGAGTTAAAAACAAGGTTAAAAGGGAGATAAGCATTCGGGACAGACGTAAGTAGGTTCCAGTAACAGGTGGAAAATAATAGTCGTCTGCTTCTTCAATGATATCAAAGACAGAGGAAGGCAGAATCATAGCTGCAGGGGAGTTGTCCACCAAAATGATAATATTTCCTTCCAGAATCGAAGCAGCCGCAGTGTCGGGCCGTTCAGAGAATTTGAATTTTGGAAATGGATTATACCATTTACTTGGGTAAAGACATTCTGCAAGACTTTCCTGATTCATTGTGAGAGCATCCACATGAAGATTTTGGATTCTCTCTTTAATCATAGATAACATTTGAGTATCGACTCGTCCCTTCATATAGCACACTGCAATATCTGTGTGGGAACTTTCTCCAGCATTAAGAATTTCCATAGTAAGTTTAGGGTCTCTAATGCGTCGCCGGATAAGCGCTGTATTGAAGATAAGAGTTTCCACAAAGCCGTCACGTGAGCCTCGCATCACCTTGTCTTTTTCTGGCTCTGATACCCCCCTAGCCGGATAGGTTCGACAATCTATGGTAATACAGCAATCATAGCCATCTATAAAAATACAGGAAATACCAGTAAGGAGCTGGACAATCATAGAATCTGGCTCTTTTACCAGTCCAACCTCCCCATAGGGGATATCCTGTTTGGAAAATTCATGAGCTTCATCAGGCATATCTTCCGGTTTCATGGATTCCCACACCTGGAATATTTTTAGAAGCACCTCATCTTTTGTAAATCCATCTATAAAATAGGCACAGGCCATCCGCCCGCCGATGCGTAAAGTCCGGTATACCACGTCAAAATTGGCATTGACATCCAACAATTGATTCATGGACCGGATATTATCTTGAATATTTTTGGAAAAATCCATGGTTTCCGTTCCTCCTGTTACAAAATAAACATTTATGCAAGATGTAACATTGTATGAACTACTCTCTAAAAGTATGTGCAGAAATTCACAGTTTATGAGTAAAAAAATTGTTATATCGGTGCATAAATAAAGAGAGAAAACGATATGATATTGTGCAGAATTATGTAAAATTCGTTGACAAATAAAGGAAAAAGTGGTATATTTACCATGTGAGAAACACAGAGGGGTACTGTGTAGCGTTGGTAGAGGATACCAAAGAAAAACTTATAATGTAACGGTTTATGAGCGTGACGATGGAATTACTTTCTGTGGGGGAAATGAATTCCACAAAGAGGAGACTGCGAAAGAATAAAGACAGAGAAGTTCAGACAGATATAAGCAGTTAAAAAGATAGGAGAAGATGCATTGCATTTTTGCAGGCACATTTTCTCCTAATTTTTTATTTTCCATTAGATTAGACAAGCAATATCAATAAGAATAATCCCGTTCTAGTTGCTCTTGTGTAGGAAATTTTGCCTCGTTCTCATCAAGAAAGTCGCCAGTACATACAAATCGGAGAAAATCGTTGAAATCCTTGCAGATATAAAGCCGTCGTGATTCCATATACTTTCTTACTTCTGACTTGCTTGTCCCATCTACTCCATCATCAATTATCATGTCATATACACCCTCTTCATGTATGGTGACAATGCCGCCGTTGACCAAATCTAGATATGTCAGATATCCATATACTTCGCCAAGCAGGATAAATCCAGCTTCCAAAAAGCAAGGACATTCCTCCTGTACATTCTGCCTTTCCTTGAGCTTTTTCAAAAAATCCTTGCCATTGTCGCTTTGGATATTGTACCATTCAAGTTGAACGGTTGGCCCGATATCAAATTCCGGACGAGAAACATAGGCATTTTTCTCTCTCGAAAATGTTTCGCACCATGAGTTAGCATATGAGTCACCACAGAAAGAGACAAGTACAGTCATAACAATATCTGGCATTTTATAGCTCAATAGAAATTCACGATAAGGTATGGGAAGGGAGTAGCCAAGCCCTTCCTCAATATCCAATAAGTCTTGTTCCACAAATGTAGACTCTTCTAATGATTTTTTCCATAATTGCGGCTCACGCTCCCTCAATACGTCCAAATATTTCTTTGCCATTGTCATGTAGATTTCCTCCTCTCATACACAAATACCTATAATTTACAGATTGGTTTTCCTTCATTATACTATAAATCACAGAGAGTGGAAATAGTGAGATATCACGAGATGTTTGTGGACATTTGTAAATTCTATTCCCTTATACAAAGTAGAATGCTGTTATCAAATGCACTTATTATATAGTTGTCTAGAACAACTATGTAAAGTGGTATTTACAAAATAAATGGCTGAGGCTATTGGAAACATAAAATATAGAGTAAATTTTTATGGAAAAATATGATAGAGGTCTTTGACACATACAAAAAGAGCTATCGCCAAATGACAGGTTCATACAATATATAGTATTTGAATCACCAAATATTTGACTATATATTATAGAATAATTGTATTTTGCAATAACTCCTATGAAAAAGGGAGGAGCCGACCAAGCTCTTATGGGCTGGCCGGCAGATTATGAAAAAAATCTTATCAATTGTAAAACAGCTCTTTCTCTTTTGATAATTTAAGTATACTATTCAAATATGAAGAAGGTTTATCAAGGCTGTAAAACAGTTATGAAAGAATTGTAAACAAATCATGAACAAAAATTGGGTACCCATTATCTAAAAGGAATGGGATTGTACTCCTATTTTTTTAACTATGAAAGTCATACTGTCCCAGCAATTCATTTCTCATTTTCCACAAAGGCATGGACAAATCTACATGGACGCGATGTGGATATTCCAGACGCAAGGATTCCTCCCACAGTGTAGCCATCTCTGCTTTGCAGTATTTCTGAATGTCCATTACCTTGGGAGATTCATATACGCATGTTCCATTCAAAAATACAGGTACCATTAACTCCCGTATTACATAGCTGTTGGGGGCTAAGTGGGTCTTTTTCCATGTTTCCACTGGGTCAAACAGAAGCAGGGAATTTTTGGAATCATATTCTTCCTCTACCAGACAAATCAAATCGGCAATGATTTTTCCAGTATCTTTATTATAAATCCGTCGGATAGTCTTGTTTCCAGGGTTAGTAATTTTTTCTGCATTCTCTGAGACTTTTATTTTGGGAACAAATTTTCCAGTATTTTTGTCCATAATAGCAGCCAGCTTATACACTCCTCCAAAAGATGGGCAATCTTTAGAAGTAATCAAGTTTGTACCTACACCCCAGGAGTTAATGGCAGCTCCTTGAAGCTTTAAGCTGCTAATTAAATTTTCGTCTAAATCATTGGAGGCTGAGATAACTGCATCTGAAAATCCTGCTGCATCCAGCATCTTTTTCGCTTTTTTAGACAGATATGCAAGGTCGCCACTGTCTAAACGGATACCATAGAAGGTCAAAGGAATTCCAGCTTCTCGCATTTCCTGGAACACCTGGATGGCATGAGGAACTCCAGATTTTAAGGTGTCATAGGTATCTACCAAAAGAATACATGCAGAAGGATACAATCTGGCGTAGGTGCGAAATGCTGTGAGTTCATCAGGAAAACTCATAATCCAGCTATGAGCATGGGTTCCTTTTACTGGAACATCAAACATCTGACCTGCAAGTACATTGGAGGTTCCCACACATCCTGCAATCATAGCAGCTCTTGCTCCATAAAGACCAGCATCAGGACCTTGGGCTCTGCGAAGACCGAATTCCATGACTCCATCACCCTGTGCAGCATAGATTACTCTGGCAGTTTTGGTTGCAATGAGGCTCTGGTGATTGATAATATTTAAAAGAGCTGTCTCAACAAGCTGAGCCTCCATGATAGGGGCAATGACCTTTACAAGAGGCTCTCTTGGAAATACGACAGTTCCTTCTGGAATTGCATAGATATCTCCCGAAAAATGAAACTGTTTTAAATATTCTAGAAAGTCTTCTTCAAATAGTCCAGTGGTTTTTAGGTAATCAATATCTTTTTGGTCAAAATGAAGATTCTTAATATATTCAATAGCCTGTTCCAATCCAGCACAGATGGAATAGCCATTGTTATTGGGATTGCTGCGATAAAAGGCATCAAAAATGACGGTTTCATTGGCATCTTTTTCCTTAAAATATCCCTGCATCATTGTCAACTCATATAAATCTGTAAGCAATGTTAAATTTCGTTCTGCCATAGTTTAGATTCTCCTCTTTCCCTTTTTAATATTGAATAATGCCTTTGGCATTCTTGTGGCGGCGTGTGGGTCAG
>DEPC01000005.1 GCA_002358555.1 Hungatella sp. UBA3402
GGAAGCAATATGGCCAATTATCCTCTCCATGATATTTTCAGCGAGAGAAAAATTTATATTATGACGGTTATCCGTCTTCTTGTCATGCCTCTCCTAACAGCAGTATATATGAGCTTTCTTACAGATAATGCTTTGCTAATCTGCATGTCCTCCATGACTATTGGTATGCCTGTTGGTTCCATGGTTGCAATGGCAAGCAGCAAATACGGAGAACAAGGACGAGTTGGCTCTATCAGCGTTGTTATGTCAACTCTTTGTTCCATGATTACAATCCCTATCCTAGCAGTGATTTTTAAATTATGGTTTGGCGTGTAATGAGCCTTTCAATTCCAGAGCTGCCACATTTCCAACTACTATTACAGCAGGTGGCTCCACATTTTCTTCTCGCACTTTTTTTACAATTGTCTCCAAGGTTCCTCTTACTGTTGCTGGATGGGACGAATTGCCGCCAGAAATTACTGCTGTTGGCATCTTCTCATCCATCCCTGCCTGTGTTAGTCGTTTTACAATGATTTCTAACTGATGGAAGCCCATAAGAAATACAAGAGTTCCTGGCAAATCAGCCAAATTATCCAGATAATCGGGAAGTCCATTTTCTGTATCCTTTGTATGTGCCGTGATAATATGAACACTTTGGCTTAAGCCTCTATGTGTCACCGGAATTCCGGCAGCAGCAGGAATGGCAATGGCTGATGTAATTCCTGGCACCTCCTCACAGAAAATTCCCGCTTCTGTCAAAGCCATCAGTTCCTCTCCTCCTCTTCCAAAGACAAAAGGGTCGCCTCCCTTTAAACGGACTACCATTTTCCCTTCTCTTGCTTTGTCAATAAGAAGATGACATATCTCCTGTTGAGATGCAGAATGTCGTTTACACCGTTTTCCCATATATATCTTTTCTGCTGTTTCTGGAGCCTCAGCCAACAATTCCTGTGCAATTAAATCGTCATACACAAGTACCTGACATTTCTGTATCAATTTTAATCCCTTTACTGTAATCAAGTCTGCCTCTCCACATCCAGCTCCAACCAAATATACATATCCTGCCATTTGTTTCTGCCTCTCCTCTTTTTAGAGCATGTTTGAACCTTTATTTTCATAAAATTTGGCTCAAATCATTCTGTGCCAAATGCAAAACTGCTTCAAATTCTTCTTCTGTCAACGCTCGTCCTTTTTCTAGACATTGCTCAAATAACTCTGTAAAAACCATGGTTCTCTGTCCTTCCACAGAAATCCTTTTTTTGACTATACCTCGTTTATCTTCTAAAAATCCCAAAATTTCTTCAAAGTTTTCGGGTATCCACTGCTTTATCTTTTCTTTTATATAAATCGCCCCACTTGGGCTTGCCCCTTCTGTGGAAATCCCTGCTGTTAATCTCCCCTTTTTTACAAGACATGGGAAGATAAAGGTACAGGCTTCTCTATCATCCACTACATTCACCAGAATATTCTTTTCCTGACATAAATTTGCAATTACGTGATTTAACTCTCTGTCATCGGTAGCTGCTATAACAAAATATTTTCCTTCTAACATATCAGCAGCAAAAGACTTTTGCAAAAGCAAAAGTCCCTCTATTTTCTCAATTTCACTTTCAAATGACATGGCTGCTACTGTTAATTGTGGACCGTATGGCAGAAGATTCTCAATCTTTCGTAAAGCCACAATTCCTCCCCCCACAATCAATCCCTGTTTTCCATCTAAATCAACAAAAAATGGAAAATATCCCATATCTCGTTTCCCTTTCTCTTACTGTTTACACAATCACATTTTGAGGTGTACCTTCCAGCCACTTGCAAATATTATCACATACAATAACAGCACGTTTTTCAAATGCCTGCTCAGAGGCAAATGCCACATGAGGAGAGGCAATCAAATTGGGAGCATGAAAAAGTACATGATTCGACTCAACTGGTGGCTCTGTCTCGAACACATCTACAGCAGCACCAGCAATTTTTCCAGTTTGAAGAGCTTCTGCCAATGCATCGCTGTCCACCACAGGTCCTCTGGCTGTATTGATAAGAATTGCCGTTTTCTTCATGAGATTAAGTTGTTCTTTTCCAATCATCCCTCTAGTATTTTCGTTTAAAGGTACATGAAGTGATACAATATCACAGATTTTTAAAAGTTCTTCAAGGGTAACAAACTTCACATCTTCTATCTGTTTTTTTGTCCTACTATAAGCATAAACATCACATCCAAAAGCCTGTGCAATGCGAATCACTCGGCTTCCAATAGCTCCTACGCCAATGACTCCAAATTTCTTTCCTTCTAGCTCATATCCCACTAAACCTGCTTTCGTACCTTCCTGTCTTATCACCTTATCACATAGCAGGATATTTCTAGCTAAAGCGATAACAAACCCAAACACTAAGTCTGCCACAGCCACTGTAGAATATCCTGCACAATTACATACCATAATTCCTCTCTCTTTACAGTACTCGATATCTATATGGTCCACCCCAGTAAATGCCACACAAATCATCTTTAAATTTGGACATTGAGAAATGACTTCTTTCCCATATTTAAAGTTGGACAATACCACACAATCTGCTGACTTACTCCTTTCAATCAGGCTGGGAATATCTTCTCTTCTAGTGTCATAATAGATAACTTCTACCTGATTTTCCAGTCTCTCTGCTACCATAGTTTTTAATTGCTCCTGGCTGATTCCAAGAGGCTCTAAAAATACTACTTGCATTTTCCTCTGCTCCATTCTGGCTATTTTATATCATAGATTAGATACTGATATTATCTTGTTGTATGAGTAAATCGAGTAGGGAAAGGTCTCCCTACTTGCCGTGCGCCCCATACGCTGCCTTAACGGCATATTTCCTCTACCTGTGCAATAGAAAACGGCAGCCGCAGCCGCCGTTTCACTCTCCCTATTGCGATGCCTCACTCTCTAATGTCGTCGTCTCGTATTTATCCAGAATTACTCTCTGGATCATATCCCGTGTTTCAGAATTAATAGGATGTGCAATATCCCGATACTCCCCATCTGCTGCCTTCCTGCTGGGCATTGCAATGAATAACCCCTTTTCGCCTTCAATCACTTTAATATCATGAATAACAAATTCATTATCCAAAGTGATAGAAACGATAGCTTTCATTTTTCCCTCTTTCTCAATTCTTCTTACTCTTACATCTGTAATTTGCATCTTGTTCCCCTCTCTGTTTCTCCTCTGTTGTTCCTTCCTTCCTTGCCTGCTTACTTTTTATCCACTCGCGGTAGTAAGGAGCGAGACAACTACATGGGTTGCTTCTGTCAGTGAGGGATACCACTTTCGCTCCGCCCATCACTGTTCTTAGATTTATTTTTCATGTTACAATCTATAACGTATAACGCTCATTCTTCTCAACAACAATTTTTACATTCTCTGGAGTTCCTATATGTGTGGTATTAGCACGGATAGTATCACGGCTTTCCACAATACAATTTTCAATAACTGTATTATCCCCAATATAAACATCATTCAGGATAATAGAATTTTTAATCACACAGTTATTGCCTACATACACCTGTCTAAATAAAACAGAATTTTCTACCACGCCATTAATAATTGTTCCGCTGGCTATGAGACTATTTTTTACATCAGCTCCTGGATTGTACTTAGCTGGTGGAAAATCTCCTACCTTGGAATAAACTTCTGGATACTGGCGGAAGAAATAATCCCTCACTTCTGGCTTTAAAAAGTCCATATTAGTCTCATAATAGGATTCTACAGAAGCGATATTGCTCCAATATGTGTCCAGTTCATATGCATAGATTCTCTTGATATTCTTATAGCGTACCAGAATATCATTTACAAAATCATATCTATCCTCCTGGGCACTGCGCTCAATCAGCTCAATCAACTGACGGCGACGAATTACATAAATACCACAAGAGATAGTATTGGTATCAGCTACCATGGGCTTTTCCTGGAAATCCAGAATACGTCCATCCTCATTCAGCTTTAAAACACCAAATCTAGTTACATCTACCTCTGCAGGCATAGTCTTGCATACTACTGTGATATCAGCCTTTTTCTCAATATGGTATTCTAATACTTTATTATAATCTAATTTATAAATGCAGTCGCCAGATGTAATCACCACATAAGGCTCATGACTATTTTTTAAAAATGTCAGATTCTGATATAAAGCATCTGCTGTGCCCCTATACCAATCATTGTGCTCTGCTGTGATGGTCGGTGTAAATACAAACAATCCCCCCTGTTTTCTTCCGAAATCCCACCATTTGGAGGAATTTAGGTGTTCATTTAAGGAACGGGAATTATACTGGGTAAAAACTGCCACGTTCTGTACATGGGAGTTGGACATATTGCTCAGCGCAAAATCTATGCTACGATAACTTCCTGCAATGGGCATGGCTGAGATAGCCCGCTTATTGGACAGTTCCCGCATTCTTTTACTGTTGCCGCCTGCTAAAACGATTCCGATTGCTCTCATTTTGCGCCACCTGCCTTCATAATGTAGTCACCGCTGGCCAGCAGGCCATCTGGATAATCTCCAGCTTCAGTCTTACCAGAAATGGACGTGTTCTTGCCAACCTTTACTCCGTCAGGAATCACACTGTGTTCTCCGATAGTAACCAAATCTGACTGGTATACTTTAGGGTCATATTTGTTGGGAGCATACTCACCCACACCAAGCTCTACATTGCTGCCAATGACAACATCTTCAGCTACAATCGCCTTTTTCAAGATGCTGTTCTCGCCAATGGTACTTCCTCTCATGATAATGGAATCATGGATTACTGCTCCTTTGGCAATCGTCACTCCAGCACCAATAACAGAATTACTTACCTTGCCGTAAACTTCTGTTCCCTCGCCGATGATACTTCTCTCTATGACTGCATCGCCAGCTATGAATTGAGGTGGGATAATATCACTCTTTGTATAAATTTTCCAGTATTCTTCATAAAGATTGAATTCTGGAATAATATCAATCAGCTCCATATTGGCTTCCCAATAAGAGCTTAAGGTTCCTACATCTTTCCAATAGCCATTGTACTCATACGCAAAAATTCTCTCTCCTTGGCTATGACAGTATGGAATTACATGTTTGCCAAAGTCACAACTTGGAACCTCGGAAAGCTGGTTTAAAGCTTCTTTTAATGCTTTCCAGCTAAATATATAGATACCCATGGATGCCAAATTACTTCTTGGGTTTGCTGGTTTTTCTTCAAATTCTGTAATGCGGTTGGTATCATCGGTAATTACAATACCAAACCGACTGGCTTCTTCAATTGGAACAGGCATCGCAGCAATGGTGACATCTGCGTTATTTGCCTTGTGGTATTCCAGCATAACCTCATAGTCCATCTTGTAAATGTGGTCACCTGACAAAATCAGAACATATTCTGGATTGTATTGTTCCATATACTCCATGTTCTGATAAATGGCATTGGCCGTGCCAGTGTACCAATCACTGCCTTTGCTTTTTTCGTATGGGGGAAGTACTGTCACTCCACCAACATTGCGGTCCAAATCCCATGGAATTCCAATCCCGATATGGGTGTTCAACCGCAGTGGCTGGTATTGAGTCAATACACCTACTGTATCGACACCGGAGTTGATGCAGTTGCTTAATGGAAAATCAATGATTCTGTATTTTCCGCCAAAGGACACTGCAGGTTTTGCAACTTTTTGGGTTAAGACTCCAAGACGGCTGCCTTGTCCCCCCGCCAAAAGCATGGCGATCATCTCTTTCTTAATCACGTTATCACCTCTTGCTGTATATTTTTATGTGGGGCAGTGGCCTATGGCGGGTAGGGAAGCGGAGAAAGACGCGGACATGAACTTAAAACCGGTAAGCCGGCAAAATCCGCTTAAGGCATAATAAGATTAGCTAGAATATTCGGTAAATGGATGCCGAGGCGGTTGGGCCGGGGCGCGCTGCGCTTCTCTGGCGCTTGGGCGGTGGGTGGGAAGATGGATACTGAAAATCACTACACCCCATGTAGGCTATAGAGAATCAGGAGGCGCTGCACTTCTCTGGCGGCTTGTGAGGCCGGAAGAAATGTGCAGAAGATAATGGAACCACTTACCTTTTTTCGCTTTTAACACTTATTTCAGGCTCACTGATATATCACAGTCAGATACAATACATTTTTTACTGTGTTCCAGTTCTGTTACAAACCTCACCCTAACTCAATAAGCTATAAACAGATTTTTTATGAATAAACATATAAAAATCTATTTTTGTCTTATTTTTCACTGCTCATTGCTTACGTGGTTATTATACCACAGATTTTATAAATAGTGAACAAATTCTTAACATATTCTTCGTATTTTCTGTTATTATTCGTCTTATTATTCAATCAGATATCCTCTGTGCATCAAAGTATAACCAATTTTTTGTTAAATTAAGCAATAAAGATTCGTGATAGCTACTTTTATATTAAAATACAGCTAATGATCTCTAAGCATCTCTACAGTAGCCTTGTCCCGTTCTCCTCCAAAAAATTTATCCAATACCTGTCCAAACACTGGTTCATTGCTGACTGTTTCAAACAATGTCATACAAGATTTCAGTTTCCAGTTATCTGGCTCTCCCATAACAGCTCTTGGGTCATTGCTTTCCAGTTTCAACAGTTCTTTAGAAATTTCTAAAAGCCTGCTGCCCAGGATGGGATGGGCCAGATATTTCTCTGCCTCCTTTCTATTTTCAATTCCATAATATTGAGCTGTAGAGCTGTGTCCAAGCCCCTTCATCTGTGGAAAAATATACCACATCCAATGACTACGTTTTTTTCCTCTTTTTATCTCCTCCAATGCAGTATCATAGCTGCGTTTTTGTGCTTCTATAAATCGTTGAATCCCGTCACTCATTATTTTTTCCTTCATTCTTCCTATGTAACGGATACATAGATGTATTTAGCTGCTTCCTTTTGGCAACTCGTCTGGTACTTTTCTATTGTCCATCACAAATTTTATATAAATGAGTCTATCCATCTGTTCTTTTGTAAGCTTAAATTTCCACCGCTGTTCCATAAACTGCAAAAGTCTTTTGCTTCGGTTATAAATTTTTCTTCCTGTCCAGTTTTTCTCTTTAGAAACTTCAATTTCTGAGTGAGAGCCATTTTCATATCCTCGCCTCTGTGAAGAAGATTTCTTCTTGTCTGGAAAACTATCATTTTGAAGACTTGAGTTTATACTTTGGGAAAGGCATAGTAAATTTCCTAAAGCCCCTGATAAAACAGTAACCTCATCTTCATGAAACTGGCGGAACTGATTTCTCCAATAGTAATTTTCTGGAGTCTGAGGAAGAATATGTTCAACAGAAACCTTGTCTTTTTCTGTTGTAGTAAATACCTCCCAACTGACCTTTTCAATCTTATTCTTTTTAGCAAGATTATATTCATACTCGTACAAAAAATATTTGATAGAATTCCAGTAATAAAAACCATATCCTTCCGAAAAATATTTCTCGATTTTTGTAACAAAATTGGGAATTGCATATTCAACTTCAGCATCTGCTGTTTTATTGATATCATCAGCCAATTCTTGGGCAGTCATTTCCTTTTGATAAATGCTTCTGGCAGCACGATAATAATCGCTGCTATAAAGAGATGCATGAAAAGCTCCAATTCTAAAGCAGATAAACAGAAACCTCTCTATTGCCTGAAATACACTGGTTCGCTGTTCTTCTGAAAAATCTCTGCGACTGATAATTGCCATCACCAAGGGTCTAAAATATCCCATTCCAACTCTGTTAAGCCTGTCCACCCATAGTTTTCCTTCATCATCTAAATGTTGACTTTGTTCTGGAAAATAAGTATCATACCAATATTTTGCCATCTTCTTTAAACTTTTCACATAATCACCAATCTCTTTATGCTCAAGTTTTGGAGTATCCAAACTGTCAAATATATTTTTCTGTGAAAATTTATTCAGCAAAAATGTGATATAGTCATCACCTTTACGTCTGGAATAGGAAAAATATAGAATCCAATGTGCACGCAAAAATTCGTCATCAGAAAGAGGTAGTTTTTCATTTCTGCCAAGCTGAAAATAGACTTCCTTCCAGGCATCATTAATCTCTTTTCTCAAGTTTTCTTTTTCTATTCTATCAAACTGTTCCTCTGGATATAATGTAGTAAGGTAAATCAGCCTATTTTTCAGCAACTCCAAATTGGTCAGCTTTTTCCCCCGATTGTTCATGGTTTCAAAGGCAACAAAAACATCATAATCATCATCTATTTCATAGATATTAAACATAAGTCTCAAAGTCAATTTCAAGTAAAGACTATTTATCCCGTCTATACCTTTATCTTCATAAAAGGCAGTAAGATTCTCCTTAAAGAACTGCTTAGCAAATTTTAAATTCTTTGTATAATAAGTTTTATTGATTGTACCCGAATTAGGTTCATTAAAAATCTTATATCGCAGATACTCTGCACTTGGATTGTCTATCTCATATCCGAACAGATAAGTAGTAATCTGGTTATTAGGGGGTCTTCGCTGGCAGATATATTTTTCTGACACATGTTCCAAGGTTTCATATCCCAGCACAATCTCTTTATCGCTTTTTCCTTTATTTTCTTTCTGTTTGCGTATAAAATCTACGATTTCATTGATAAGAATTACAAAAGTTGTAAGTCTCTGTTGTCCATCAACAACATGACATGCCTTAAATCCCTTTTCCAGAATCCATAAATCTTTCCCCCAATTTGTTATTTCATTCCTACTTAAATTTTTTAAAGACAAAAGTCCTGTATAATGGTATCTATCCTGCTGCAGATTCATCAAATCATCCCAAAAGTCTACAAGCTGCTGTTTCTGCCAGGCATAGCCCCGCTGATAATCAGGTATCCTAAAAAGCCTATTTTGAAATAACAGTGAAAGTGGCTGAAGCTCATTAGCCATTACCCTTTTCTCCTTCTACATTACTAGCTATTTGATTTATTGCAAAATTTCATTTATAATAACTGCTGATATACCTCTCTCTTGCTGATTCCTCTGTCTTTGGCAGCCATCCGCATAGCTTCTTTTCTTGGTATTCCTTGATTTTCATAATAAGCTACATGCTCTTCAATGCTCATTTCCTGCCATTCTTTTTCTTTCTGGGCTTGTTTGTCCGCAAAACTGCGTCCTTGTACAGCTATAACAAATTCCCCTTTTGGTTCCTCGGTTTGGTATCTCGTTATGGCAGCATCCAGAGTTGTCCGTGATATCTCTTCATACCGTTTTGTCAATTCCCGACATAAAGTAATGGTTCTGTCTCCCAAAGCCTCTCTCAATTCTCCCAGAGTCTTTAACAATCTATGAGGCGCTTCATATAAGATAATAGTCCTAGTCTCCTCTCTCAGTTCCTCTAAAATCCACTGTCTTTCCTTTTTGTCTGTCGGAAGAAACGCTTCAAAGCAAAATCTCCTTGTACTCATACCAGACAATGTAAGAGCTGTAATACAGGCTGAAGGCCCTGGGAGAGATGTCACTTCAATTCCTGCTTCATAGCACTGTTTTACCAATTCCTCTCCTGGGTCAGAGATTGCAGGAGTTCCCGCATCAGTTACCAGGGCAATGGTTACTCCCTCTTTCATCTTTTCCACCAGATATTTTGCTTTATCTATCTTATTAAATTCATGGTAACTAGTCATAGGAGTTTTTATCTCGAAACGATTCAGCAGTTTGATGCTGTGACGGGTATCTTCTGCTGCAATCAAATCTGCCTCTTTTAATATCTTTAATACCCGATAAGAGATATCTTCCAGATTTCCTATTGGAGTTGCACACAAATATAATTTCCCTTGCATTCGGTTCACCTCAATATCCATAGATTTCATAAATCTCATCAGTATAAACTCCTGGCTCTTGGTACACGACAACAGGAGCTTCCACTTTGACCATAGACCGTCCGCCTCTCACTGCTTCAATCAATACCATATTTGCCTCTTTATCTATGTAAGGGTGAACCAGCTTGATTCTCTTTGGCTCTAGTTTATAGGAGGTCAGCTTTGTAATAATCTCAATCAGACGATGTGGTCGGTGAACCATATAAAATCTTCCTCCAGGCCGCAATAGACTTGCTGCTACTCTCACCACATCTTCCAAAGTACATAAAATTTCATGTCTGGCAATCGCCTTAGAAAGTTTAGGATTCTTTAATCCGTGGGCATCATTCATGTAGGGAGGATTTGATGTAACCACATCAAATCTTGCCAGACCAAATTTCTCACAAGCTTGGCAGATATCCCCCTGAACAATCGTAATTTTCTCCTCCAAACCATTTAAAGCTACGCTCCTGGAAGCCATATCTGCCATGTCCTCCTGGATTTCAAGTCCTGTGTAATGTTCTCCCTCATATTTTGCTTCCAAAAGGATTGGGATAATTCCAGTGCCTGTACCCAAATCAATGACATGCTCCCCAGGCTTAACCATGGCAAACCCAGAGAGAAGGACTGCATCCATCCCAAAACAGAATCCTTCTTTGTTTTGAATGATGCAGTATCCGTTTCTCTGCAAATCGTCAATTTTCTCGTTTTCTTTTACTATATCAAGGGCTTTTTTAGTCATCATCTAGCTTGGACTTTCCTTCCTTTTTCTCCAATGCCTCCAATTTTTTCAATTCATCATCCTGAACATGGACTCGTTCTTTCTTTCTCCTGGGCTTAAATCGAAGCTGCTCTACTTTATATTCCCGAATCTCCTTTTCATCTCTGTCCACAGTCACTACAACCTTGACAAGCTGTCTGAGCACATTCACGCTGTGAACCTCTCCTCGGAGATTATCATCTGTAGTCACATAATCTCCAATTCCTGGAAGCTTGCTGTTCAAATATTCATAGGTTTCTTCCTCATTTTTCAGACAGCACATGAGACGTCCACAGACTCCTGATATCTTGGTGGGATTTAACGATAAATTCTGCTCCTTGGCCATTTTAATGGATACAGGAATAAATTCTGACAAATAGGTATGACAGCATAACAGCCTTCCACAGATTCCCACACCTCCCACAATCTTTGTCTCATCTCGAACTCCTACCTGTCGCAGTTCAATCCTTGTCTTAAATACAGAGGCTAAGTCCTTTACCAATTCCCTGAAATCAATTCTGCCGTCAGCTGTGAAATAAAACAGAATTTTATTGTTGTCAAATGTGTATTCTACATCAATCAATTTCATTTCCAATCTGTGTTTTTTAATCTTTTCAAGACAGATTTTAAATGCCTCTTTTTCCTTTTTCTTATTGGCATCTTCTATCTCATCATCATCTGTAGTAGCCATTCGGATTACTGGCTTCAGCGGCTGAACTACAGAAGAATCCTCCACTTCTCTGCATCCAAGGACAACATATCCATATTCAATTCCGCGGGCAGTCTCTACAATCACATGTTGTCCTGCCTCAATCTCACTATCTCCAGGGGCAAAATAATAGATTTTCCCTGCATTTCTGAATCTAACTCCAATTACTTTTATCATATTAACTTAACTATCCCTCTCTTTTTTAGTAACCATTTGATAGTTTCCCTGTCACCATTTCTCTAATTTTCTTTCATTACTAAAAACATCAGTTCCATGGCAAGCTCCATATTTACATTAGCTTGTAAACGAACTCTTGCTTTTTCAATAGCCTGCAAAATATTTTCAAATCCATCATAGCCGATTTTCTGACTCATCTCATTCATGGCAGTATATTCATCTTTAAAAATCAACAGATTTGCATCCTTTGTCACCTTGAACATCAAGGCGTCTCTGTACCATATCTGCATAAAATCCAGACATTCAAAAAGGTCTAGATTATCTTCTTTCATCTTTTTGATGTAATTTAATAGCATAGAAATATCCATATCATGAATTCGTTTCAGCATCTGGATAAGTTCTTCATATAAATTTTGAAATTCCTCTGACTGAGCAATTTTGACAGCTTTTCCTAAATTTCCTCTTGCAAATGCTGCATAAATATCAGCTTTATTTTCTGGTACAGATAATTTATCAATCAAATAATCTCGGATAGTAGAATCTTTTAAAGGTTTTAATTTCAACTGTACACATCGGGAAAGAATCGTTGGCAAAAATGCATCTGGATTCGTGGTCAAAAGGATTATCACTGCATATGCAGGAGGTTCCTCGATGGTCTTTAATAAGGCATTTTGCGCCTGGATTGTCATCTTTTGCGCATCATCTACTATATAAATTTTATAATTGCCGCTGTAAGGACGAATCATAATTGTATCATTGATTTGATGCCTGATATCATCTACCCCTATACTTGTAGGCTTTTCATGTGTAGTACAAATGAAATCGGGATGATTTCCTGATAAAACCTGTTTGCAGCTATGGCATGACAGGCATGGCTGGGTAGTCCCTTTTTCACACAGAAGGCTTAGGGCAAATGCATTAGCTAAAGCCCTGCGACCACTGCCTGCTTCTCCAGATAGAATATAGGCATGGGAAACTTTATGATTTTCGATTGCTTTTTGGAAATGGGTTTTTATATGCTCCTGCCCTGGTATGTCTTGAAAGCCTGGCATGGTAGGTGTCCTCCGTTTTTTTATTTTTGGTAATAAAAGGTATTCTTTTGTTCTATTATGTAAGCTGGAGCTTGCTATATTTCATGCCTGATAAAACAGAATATATTAGCTTGCTTACGTGGACATTATATCACGATTTTTCCCCATTTCAAATACCTTATATTGGTTCTAATGATGGTATTCTCATGGGGAAAACTTGATAATAGCAGCTATTGATGGTAAGATAAACTTATATCACAGGAATCAAAAATTAAGTTCTAGGAGGAAAGATTATTGAAAAAGAACCATTTCCTAGCTCTTGCTCTTACTGTTTTACTTTTAATCGATACAGCAATGCTTGGAGCCTGCAATCGTCAAGTACATACCGAAGAAAATAAACCGCTATGGACGGATAATAAAGATATTCCAAACCAGGAAACTTCCTCAGAGCCTGATACAAATCAGCAAGATATCTCAGAAATAATAGAAGAACAACGAGAAATTCAGGCTCCTCAAATAGCCAAAGAAGATTATCCCAAGGTAGATGGTTCCACAGCCACACTTCCTCTATCCACAGCCCTATATCAATTAGTAACAGGTGCAACACAGGAAGAAGCAGAATCTTCTGTGATACATACCAAAACAACCAACGCCTACAAAAACCTTCTTTCGGAAACAACCGATTTGGTGATTGCCTATGAGCCATCCCAGTCTGTGTACAATGCCATGGAAACCGAAGGAAAAGAGCTGCTCATAAAACCTATCGGAAAGGATGCCCTTGTCTTTATGGCCAATCAAGGCAATCCTTTGACCTCTTTAAGCAGCACCCAATTAGTGGAAATTTATAGTGGCAAATATAAAAACTGGTCTCAGTTAGGGGGAGAATACAAAGAATTGATTGCATTTCAGCGCCCCGAAGATTCTGGCAGTCAGACTCTCATGGAAAAATTGGTAATGAAGGGAGTCCCTATGGCAGAAGCTCCTCAATCAAGAATTGTAGGAGATATGGGGGAATTGATTGAGCAAGTTGCCTCCTATAATAATGAAGAAAATTCATTGGGGTATTCTGTGTATTTTTATGCAAGAAATATGTACCAAAATCCTAGTCTTAAATTTATGGCTGTAGATGGAGTTATGCCTGACAACGACAGTATCAAAAGCGGCAGCTATCCTTATGTCAATGAATTCTATGTGGCTGTACGAAACGATGAGCCAAAAGATTCTTTTGCTTACCAACTGTTTGAATGGTTATCTGGAACGGATGGTCAGGCATTAATTGAAAGTTTGGGATATGTAGGGATGCAGGAACCAACAGATATTCATGTACAAATAAAAGAAGATAAGGAACTTAAACCAGGAACTGTAGCTTTGACAGATGATACCAGAATTCTTATAAATGGAAGCTATCTGACAGGAGAAAATGGAATCGTAGTGCTGGGGTCAGATTTTGAAGTGCAGCAAATTATCAATGATAAATACATTTCAGAAACAATTAAAAATATTAGAGGCGATGAAGCAGTTATTATGACCGACCTTTCCACTGGACTTACTGGACTCT
>DEPC01000171.1 GCA_002358555.1 Hungatella sp. UBA3402
GTAATGCATCAGAAATATATTGCTATCTTATTGTAGAAAGACCACAAAAAGCACAACCAGTAGGGGTTACTGCACAACCACCCAGAGCAGTTTCTCTGAATTCGGAAGGAAGCCTTCTTCCAACAGAGTACATGGCAGCTATCATTTCGTCAAGAGGGATTAACTGTGTGATGCCACTTAAAGCCAACTCGGCAGCGGTAAGTGCATTGGCAACTCCTGCTGCATTGCGGTTTTGGCAGGGATATTCCACCAGACCTCCCACAGGGTCACATACCAAGCCAAGCATATTCATCAATACTGTTGAGGAGGAAGAAAGGCTTTGTTTTGGAGTCCCTCCCATTAACTCTACAGCGGCGGCCGCAGCCATAGATGCTGCAACACCCACTTCAGCCTGACAGCCGCCTACAGCTCCAGCTACTGTAGCATTGCGCATTGCAAGATAACCGATAGCTCCAGCAGTCATCAAGGCATCGATTAACTGCTCATCCGAAAAACCATATTCATCCTGCAATGACAAAAGAAGTCCTGGAACAACACCAGAAGAACCGGCAGTAGGTGCAGCTACAATTAAACCCATGGAAGCATTTACCTCTAATACAGCCATTGCATAGGTAATTCCACGAGATAAGACATTTCCGCAGATATGCTTGTTATTGGTACGATGTGCTTCTAATTTTTGAGCTTCACCGCCAATCAATCCTCCCATGGATTTTTGTGGCGAAGAAATGGGCTGATGAGCAGAATTCTTCATGATGTCTAACACCCGATGCATCCGAGAATGGATTTCTGCTGTTGTGGTTTCTGCAAGTTCGCATTCTCTCTGTCTCATCACCTCAGAGATAAGCATTTTGTGTCGGGTACATAGTGCAAGCAATTCTTTTGCATTTTTAAAATCCATAATCATTCTCCTATGGTTGTATTACCATGACCTGACGGACATTGGGATTATTTTTTAAAGCTTCAGCAATATGCTCAGGGAGCCTCCCGTCAGATTCCACAATCGTGTAGGCAGTAGTTCCCTTGGCCTCACGGAACAGACGCATAAATGCGATATTGATATTGGAGTCACTTAAACATTTGGTGATATGGGCAGCTACCCCTGGTTTGTCTTGATGAATGACAATGACAGCACTGTATTCACCAGTAAAATCCACCTTAACCTCATTGATTCGCACAATTCTTACTTTGCCACCTCCAAGAGATTCTCCTCGTACAGTCATGGTCTGCCCAGCCTGATTTGCCATGATGATATCAACAGTATTCGGATAAATATCCTTTTCGGTTTCATTGATAGTAAAACGGTATTCTAATCCTTGCTGTCTGGCGATAGAAAAAGAGTCTCGAATCCTGGTATCATCGGTATGAAACCCCAGGATGCCACCCAAAAGAGCTCTATCTGTTCCATGACCTTGATATGTTTTGGCAAAAGAGCCATATAAAATAAATTCTACTGCTTTTAAAGGTCCCTCCAGCATTTTGTGAGCCAGATAGGCAATTGTGGCGGTTCCTGCTGTGTGAGAACTGGATGGACCAATCATATTGGGGCCAAGGACATCAAAAACACTAATAAAAGACATGGGTTGCCTCCCTTCATCAGTACATATTTTTACAATAAGTAGATATTATGTGCTTCACATACATTTCTCATTTCATCTGGCCAGATGCTTGCCTGAACCTCCCCGATATGCGCGCGATTGAGCAGGAGCATACATAGACGGGACTGTCCAATACCACCGCCGATTGTATAGGGAAGCTGGTGATTGAGAAGCTGATGATGATAGGGCAAATTTTTTCTATCTTCACATCCAGCTTTTTTAAGCTGTTCTTCCAGAGAAATTTCGTCCACACGAATACCCATACTAGAGATTTCTAAAGCACAGTTTAAGGTATCAAACCAGAACAGAATATCTCCATTTAACTGCCAGTCATCATAGTCTGGAGCTCTGCCGTCATGAGGTTCACCACTTTTAAGTTTATCACCAATTTTCATAAGAAATACGCATCCATGCTCCTTAGTTATCAGATTTTCTCGTTCTCTGGGGGATTGTTCAGGGTACATATCTTCCAGTTCCTGGGAGGTGATAAAGAAAATATCTTCTGGAAGGCGTTTTACAGCTTGGGGGTATTATAGTGATAGGTAAGCCTTTGATATTATCTCCAGCTTTTCCCCCACTCCACACCGTGCGTGCGACTTTCACCGCACACGGCGTTCCCTCAATCGTTATTCACTCGTAATCATTCCATTTCCAACGTATTTCTGGTACTTATTGACTTTTTGGATTTGACTTTTTGATAGATTTAACAGGTTTACATAATATTTTATGGTGTCTTTTTCGGTGGCATGAATTAGCTTGTGTGCTTCTGGTATCATTAGCATTAAATTTTTATATTCGTCTGTACCACCTTTACTTGTTGGTGTAATATGGTGTACCTCTGTGTTTTCCTGCAAGATATGACCTGTTATGATGCATTTGCCACTTTGGGCGGAATACAAAGAGATTCGATTGTCATTTAATTCGACACTTGTTTGTAGTGGGTTGTTGATAAAGTACTGCATAAGTTCTTTATCAACATAACATAAATCCTTATGGATTAACTTTCTACCCTCTTTTGTGTAATTACAGATTTCCTGTTTCATTACTTTTGGGTGTCTTGTTCTAATATTGCTTACGGGGTAGGTGATGACATTTAACACAAAGGTCTTTTTCCCTCTATACCCTTTATATTTTTCACCATATTCTCTTGTTGTATAACCTGTTTTAGTCTTTAAGTCCTTAAAATGGTTCTTGAGACAATTTTTAGTTTTGTAGTTGATTTCCTTAAAGTCCTTGCTAATTTGCGTGGCTATTTGATAGTAACCTTGTGTTCCCGCAATTATTCGGTTAAGTTTATTAACCTCATGGGCTTTTTGATTTCGTTTAATTTCCTTTGCTTGCTTGCGCAAAGATTCCATTACCTGTTCTTTTGCTTTTTCTGTCATATGCGATACAATTATCCACTTTTTTCTTTTCTTAAATGCTTTTAGTGTGAAACCTAGGAATTCCGAATTTTTCTTTCTGATATCAATGACTCGTGATTTTTCTTCATTAACATCTAAGGATAGCCGTTCCTTTAACCATTGCTTTGTTGCTTCGTATATTTTCCTTGCGTCTGATTCTTTTTTACAAAATATCTTAAAATCATCGGCGTATCTGACTAGATATATTTCTTTTAGCTTTGATTTCTTCCTCAAATGTTTGTATTTATTACGCTCATTGTAATATTCGTGCCTGGTTTCAAAATTTTGCCATTGTGAGGCAATCCACCAATCTAATTCATTTAATACCACATTTGCGAGTAGAGGAGATAAGATTCCCCCTTGTGGCGTCCCCTTTTCTGGTTTGCCAATCCCTTTTACTTCTGCTTTTAGCATAGCACTGATAATACTAAGTACTTTCTTATCTTGGATTCCGATACTCCATAGCTGCTTTAGCAGTTTTCCATGGTTTACATTATCAAAGAATCCTTTGATGTCGATATCGACGACATAGTAACATTTATCAATGTTTACTTTCTTTACTGCGTAAGCGATTGCTTGTTCGGTACTTCTGTTAGGTCGAAAGCCGTAACTATGTTCATAGAACTTTGCTTCGCATATTGGTTCAAGTACTTGCTTGATTGCCTGTTGTATTAGTCTATCTTCTATGCAAGGGATTCCAAGCGGTCTTAGTTTGCCGTTGGATTTTGGAATATTGACTCGTCTTATTGACTGCGGCATATAGTTATTCAGTCTATCTTGGATATAGGATACATATTCATCTATGTTTTTAACTTCCCAATCCTTGATTTTCTGTCCGTTAGTTCCAGCAGTTTTACTGCCTTTATTTCGTTTAATCTTTCTGTAAGCTAACAGAATATTTTCTCTTGACGCAATGATATCAAACAAATGGTTAAACTTACTATCCTCTTTACTTTGTTTATAGAGCATATCGAATGTGGGTTGCATATGATAGTATTCATTATAACGTAATACATTTTGCTTTAAAGTCTTTTCTTTAAAGTCTCT
Source organism: Hungatella sp. UBA3402 (assembly GCA_002358555.1). Lineage (GTDB taxonomy): Bacteria > Bacillota > Clostridia > Lachnospirales > Lachnospiraceae > UBA3402. The sequence goes on from DEPC01000171.1 coordinate 4,046, forward strand.
CGTATCTTTGTACATTGTCTTAAGTCAGTATCATTTCCTTTCGTACCATTACGAAATCACTACAATACTTTTCTTAGTCTTAATCGAACCTTAAGTTTAAAATTTGGAATAATTCTTATTGATTTTATAACGATTGACTTGAGCCTGTTCCTCCGTTGCCATTACAGCAACTTCAACGGTCGTGGCTCTACTCTCATTGAGATTAAGAATAGTTATAGAAATTATATAATAGATTTTAAAAATGACAACATTTCTTTAAATGGAGGTTGACAGAGTATCAAATATATACATGATAATTCAAATATTACTAAAAGGAGTGATACTTTGCCAACTCCATATTTTATTTTAATGCTTTTGTCATACTTTGTCAATCGACAAATTTAAAATCTTTTTATATACTTTCATTTCCTATTCAATATCTGGGCAATAAGTCCCGTAGAACGATATTCTCAACTTTCCGTGTTCCGATAACTCTAGCTTTACATCTATCCTTAGACTCTCCCTATAACCCTGTTTCCTTGATATTACGTGACCAATTACTGTAATATAGGGACTTTCATAGGTACAAATTTTACTTATCCCCAGAAACCGCAAATTCCTTTGCTGATATGCCGATTAGACATACTAATCTTTTAGAGTCGTACATTCGGGATTTCGTCAGACGCTCATCACGTCATTCTCATCATAGATAGTTTATAGCACTCCGGTCTATACCTACATAGCCACCTCTGGCTTATTTTTCGTGTATGCTTTTTGCATATTTAACGGTAGGGGTCAACCGACTTCACCGAGCTTCACACAATCTATGCACATGAGCCTTATTTCTCATATGCATGTCGGAGTATTAAGTAAGCCCTTCGGGTCACTACTCCCTCATTTGACTTATCGAGTTATCAGTTCTATTGCTTTTTGCCTATAGCTTAGGCTGCAACAGGGTAGGTTTTGTTTATTTGTCTACCAACACGTCGCACTGTACCAAATTTCATGTTCCATATGCTTGATAATTTTAAAAATATTTTTTACAGTATCTTCCAGGGTTTCTAATGTTCGTTCCTCTTTGGTGATAACCTTTTCCCAGTCCCACTGGTCAACATAACAAGAATGAAGGTTATCAAGAGTCTCGTCTCGGCGGATGGCATTCATATTGGTATATAATCCTTCTCCTGGCTGAAAGCCATACTTTTTTAAAGCCATACGTTTCCATTTTGCCAGAGAATGAACTACTTCAATCGTCTCATTGGGCAGGGCAGGCATGTCAAAGGATACAGGGCGTTCGATGCCATTTAGGTTGTCATTTAAACCACTGCTTTTTTCTACAAACAAAGGGGCAGAAATACGTTCTAAATTCATTTCTCTGCCAAATTCTTTTTGAAATGTGTCGCGAATATACTTGATTGCCTCCTGGGTCTGACGAATGGTCAGATGTGGCTCATACCCTTGGGGTAATATAAGATTCATAGATATATCCTCCTGGTTAGCTATTTGATTGGAATTCTATTATACTGCCATTAGTCTGTCAAATCAATGTGGGATTGAAAAATAATATTCCGTAGAAATGTGAGAATATCACAAAAGATAATATAAAATATCTCAACAAAGACAATATAAATATGATATAATGAAATAAAAGCCAAAAAGGAGGTTTTCAAATGGGAAAAGACAAGTATATTATTACAATTGACAGACTGTATGGAAGCGGTGGGCGCATTATGGGAAAGAAATTGTCCAAGGAGCTTGGAATTCCCTTTTATGATGAGGAAATTTTAAAAATGGCCTCAGAGGAAAGCGCTATTGGCGAACAATATTTCCGCCTTAATGATGAGAAGGCTGGAAATAACCTGTTTTTTCGGGCTGTAGGAGGTCTGCGTACCAGCTTGGAAGAACCGTCTCTAGATGATGATATCACATCACCCGAAAATTTATTCCGGTTCCAGGCAAAGATGATTCGCAAGGTGGCGGCCGCCCAGTCTTGTATCATTATGGGGCGGTGTGCAGATTTTGTATTGGAATCCGCAGGGACAAAAAACCTAGTTCGTCTGTTTGTCTATGCAGATAGCAGCACTTGTATCCGACGGGTTGTAGAGGTTGATGGAGTGGATACGAAGGAGGCTCTGCGCAGGGCAAATCGTATCAGCAAGGAGCGCCGTGACTATTATAAGTATTATACAGGAAAAGAATGGGAAGATATGGCAAATTATGACCTTCCTATCAATACAACTACCCTAGAGTTAGAGCCAGCGGTGGAGTTGGTAAAAGCGTATCTTCGCCTTAGAAATATTGAAATGTAACAGGTTATGCTGCCTTTTGTAATAAAATTTTAATATTTTTTCGACACGAATCTGTCGTATTCGGGAAAAAGTTATGATATACTATTCCCATTGACTTTAGGTTTTGAAATACGGCAGGAGAATATTTATGGCAGATAAAGAAGATTACACGAAAATATTAGATAGAGCACGAAAAAGACGTAACAATAATGACAATAAACGATATTCAATGATGGCATTGGTGTTAGCAGGAGCAATTATTGTAGTAATTCTGATTGGATTTGCAATAAGAAAGGGGATCTCAGGAGGAGACGGACAGGATAAGGAAGCTGTACAGTCTGTTGAGGAGAGTACAGAACCTACAAGCAGTGAGGAAGAAACTACAATAGATGAAGAAGCCTCTCGCCAGGCAGAGGAAGAAAGCTTAGAACAACAAAGACAAGCTGAAGAAGCGGCCCAAAGGCAGGCGGTTGTGGATGCCTACGAGAATCTGGGAATTGTACAGGTATCTGGCTACTTGAATGTCCGCAAAACTCCAGATTCTTCAGGAGATATTATTGGAAAGATGCAGGAAAACAGTGTCTGTAATATTTTAGGTCAGGAAGGAGACTGGTATCAAATCCATTCTGGCCAGGTGGAGGGCTATATTTCCACTCAGTATGTCATTACTGGCGAAGATGCCAGGGCAAAAGCATTGGAGCAGGTGAAGCTGCGGGCAGTAGTAACAGCAGACAATGTAAATATCCGTCAAACACCAGAGATGAATCCTGACAATGTAGTTGCCCAAGCTCTGCTTGACGAACGGTATGAAGTAGTGGAACAGATAGATGGATGGGTTCAGACTACAAGTGGGTATATTTCTGCTGATTTTGTGGAAGTAAAGTTTGCTTTGAATGAGGCCAGAAAGATGGACTTAAAGGCCATGGCTATCAATCAGTACAGCAATCTGTTAATTTCTAAAGTCACCAGCTATTTGAATATCCGCAGTACTCCTAAGGATGAAGGAAATTCCAATATTATTGGCAAGCTGCCAAGCAATGCAGCAGGTGAGATTCTGGAGACAGAAGATGGCTGGTACAAGATTCATTCTGGCAATATTACTGGATATGTGACAGCAGACAGCCAATATACCGCTACCGGACAGGAAGCCATTGATTTAGCTATGAATTCTGCCTCTCTTATGGCGATTGTCAACACGGACAAGCTGAATGTACGAACAAGCCCTACCACCGAGGCAAGCATCTGGACTCAAATTTCTAAAGAAGAGCGATATCCAGTGATTGAGCAGATGGATGGCTGGGTACAGATTGAGCTGGATGGCGGCGATGAAGATGAAACTAATGATAATGCCTATATCGCCACAAGAGATAATAATGTGGAAGTGCGATATGCTCTGACAGAGGCTATCAAGTTTTCACCTCTTGAGGAGATTGCCAATCAGCAGGCATCCAGAAGAACTCAGATTGTGAATTTTGCTCTGAAATATGTGGGCAATCCCTATGTATGGGGCGGCACCAGCCTTACAAGAGGGGCAGATTGTTCAGGTTTTGTTCAGGCAGTGCTGCGCAATTATGGAGTGAGTCTTCCAAGAACATCTAGAGAACAGGCAAAAGTAGGGCGAGCCATCAACTCTTCTGAGATGAGGCCAGGAGATTTGATATTCTATGCCAATAGTAGTGGAACTATCAACCATGTTGCCATGTATATTGGAAATGGACAGATTGTCCATGCAGCTAGTCGAAAGAGTGGAATTAAAATATCTACTTGGAACTATCGAAGTCCAGCAAGAATTCGGAATGTCATTGATTAAAAATAGAGGATAGATATATGATATTGCCCGACACAGACAGAATCAGAGCATTGGATTATAGTCTGGTCGGGCATTATTGTAGAATTATCAACAAATCATGAAATCTACCACGGCGCAATGTGAAAGTTTCATAGTAAAGATTGATGAAACATAGTTCAGGATTCAAGAAGATAGCGGATAAAGATTATAAGAGCTTTTGGGGATTCTAATAGGTCTGGCTGATATTCTGCATATAGTTGTTTTGTCCGATAATCCTTCTGAAAGGTAGGACTCCAAAGTTTTTCAGGCTGGGGAACAAAAATAGAAGTTTTTTTGGCATAACAGGTTTGTGCTGTAGCCTTTTTCCGAGCCTCTTTTTCCACAAATTCTCCTACACTTTTATGTACAGCTCTGTCTTCGTAAATGAGATAATAGTAATTTTTATAATCAGGGTAAAAATGTTTTAATGTCCCATTAAAAAGTTCTATGGTGAGTTCTAGATATTTGCCTTTTGCCAGGCATTTAGCATGAGGAGTTTCCCAGCAAATTTCCACAGGTACAGAGACCAAACTTTCCAGGCTAAGGCACAAACAAAACGCTTTCTCTTTGGAGATATCAGATAACTCAAGAATTTGCTGACCTTTTAATACAAAATCTTGTTCAAAGAAATCTACATAGGAAAGAACTGGTAGAATCAAAAGCATCCCCTCCAAATCTTCTCGATTATGGAGTAATAATATCTCATACAGAGTAGAATTGCGATTTATCATATAATCTTTATATACATCTATGAGTTGGGCACCAGAATATAAGTCTTGGCGGAAAATACCTAGAAATTGTTCTATGGATTTTTGTTTTAAATTGTCTAGCCCTAGGATTTTTCGATAAGGCCTAATCTGTTTAAAAATGTCAATACTGGTGAAAACAGAAACATCAAAGTTCAGCTCATAGGCTTGGCATCTCTTTAATAGAAATGGAATATCAAAACTCTCACCATTAAAATGCACTAGGATTTTAAAGTTTTTTATAAAGTCAAAAAAGGCCATCAGAATTTCCTTTTCTTCCTTCATATTGTCGGCAAACCATTGGATTATCTGCCATTGTTTATGGAAAAAATAGACACAGCCAATTAAGTAAACCTGTGAATAGGTATTAGAAAATCCAGTTGTCTCAATATCAAAAAAGACCAATTTGTCAGGGGAACCTAAAAATTTGGAAGGATAAAAATTTTCAAAACTAATAGAGTATTTTTCAGTTATCATACAATAACTCCTTGAAGATACTATGCTTTATTGATTGTCTTCTATAATTATAAGCAGTGATTTGAGTCAAGTCAACAATAAACAGAATGTCTGTTCGGTATACCTTGCAAAGCAATGGGGGGTATGATATGATGATAGAGACAGAAAAAGCGATAGGAAAGGTTTCTGAACTGCTGTAAAGAAAGAGGGATAAATCGTGATATCTTATATTAAAGGGCCATTGGTGGAAATAGAAGGTGATATCATTGTGGTGGAGGCTAGATGTGTGGGATACAACATTCGAGTACCATTATCCTTATTGGACGGACTTCCAGACATTGGCAGTGAAGTGCGCATTTATACATATCTACAAGTACGAGAGGATGCCATGAGTCTTTATGGATTCTTAAACAGACAAGATTTAAAGATGTTTCGGCTGCTCCTTGGGGTAAATGGCATTGGACCAAAGGGGGCATTAGGTCTTTTATCAGCTATGAGTCCAGATGACCTCCGATTGGCGATTATTTCAGGGGATGCCAAAGCCATTTCCAAAGCTCCAGGAATTGGAAGTAAGACAGCTCAGAGATTGATTCTGGATTTAAAAGACAGAATTCCTGCAGAACAGATAGTTTCTATGATAGAAAAGAAATCCGAAGAACATGGAACAGGTGGGGGTGGAGCTGTTGGAAAAGAAGCAGTGGATGCCCTGGTTGCATTAGGATACTCTGCTATGGAAGCGACAAAAGCAGTTCGGCAGGTAGAGATACTTGATGGAATGACTGTGGAGCAGGTTTTAAAAGCTTCGCTTAAATATATGGCATTTTGAGGTTAGGTGTTTTAGAAATGCTTAGGAATAGTTTTCAGAAAGGAAATCGGATAAAAAAAGTCCGAGTATGAGACAAGGAAGATGGAACGGAGGATTATCAATACAGATTTAACAGAAGAAGATAGCAAGGTGGAATCTCATTTACGACCTCAGACTTTAAAGGATTATATTGGACAGGAAAAGCTGAAATCTACCTTGAAGATTTATATTGATGCTGCCAAATCCAGAGGAGATAGTTTAGACCATGTGTTGTTCTATGGCCCTCCAGGATTGGGCAAAACAACATTATCAGGCATCATTGCTCATGAAATGGGAGTCAATATGAAGGTTACTTCTGGTCCAGCGATTGAGAAACCTGGGGAGATGGCAGCTATCCTCAATAATCTCCAAGAAGGAGATGTATTGTTTGTGGACGAGATTCATCGGCTGAACCGACAAGTTGAGGAAGTGCTTTATCCAGCTATGGAAGATTTTGCGATTGATATTATGTTGGGAAAGGAGTCTTCTGCTCGCTCTATTCGATTGGAGCTTCCTAAATTTACCCTAGTAGGAGCAACAACAAGGGCAGGATTATTAACTGCTCCTTTGAGGGACCGATTTGGAGTGGTTGCTAAGATGGAGTTTTATACTACAGAAGAATTAAAGACCATTATTCTTCGCTCTGCCAGAGTTTTAGAGGTGGAGATTGAGGAGGCAGGAGCAATGGAGCTTGCTAGACGGTCCAGAGGTACGCCGAGACTTGCGAATCGACTTTTAAAACGAGTAAGAGATTTTGCCCAAGTAAAGTATGATGGAGTTATTACCAAAGAAGTGGCGGATTTTGCCTTAGATATTCTGGATGTAGATAGATTAGGGCTGGACAATAATGACAGAGCGATTCTTCTGGCGATTATCCAGAAGTTTTCTGGCGGACCTGTGGGGTTGGATACTTTGGCTGCTGCTTTGGGAGAAGATGCGGGGACTTTAGAGGATGTGTATGAGCCGTATTTATTGATGAATGGGCTGATTAATCGAACAGCTAGGGGAAGAGTGGCTACGGAAAATGCGTATCATCATCTGGGGCTTAGGTGAGAGAAGATTTTAGTTGAAGTTATGCTCTAGAGGAGACCTGCTTTGCCCTGTGACTTTGGAGGTTCCCTGTAAATAACAATATAAAAAGAAGGTGGTTATTGAATGAAGAACACTGACAACAGGTTGATGGATACAAAGAATTATGCGGAAGTCTTAATAGACGGGAAAAT
>DEPC01000058.1:0-2337 GCA_002358555.1 Hungatella sp. UBA3402
TTGCTACTTTGATGGTGCTTTCCTTCAGTAATTCCAAATCCCGAACTCAGTGGGGGGGATTTACCCTTAAATGGTATGGAGAAATGTTTCAAAGTGCTACGATTCTCAATGCGCTGCAAAATACACTGGTGATTGCCTTTGCCTCTGCCTTGATTGCCACATTAATCGGAACAGCAGCAGCGATTGCCATAAACAGTATGAAACCCCTTCCAAAAACTATTGTCATGGGAATCACCAATATTCCCATGTTAAATGCAGATATTGTGACAGGAATCTCTTTGATGCTGGCATTTATCGCTTTTGGAATTTCTCTGGGATTTAAAACTATTTTAATTGCACATATTACTTTTAATATCCCTTATGTAATCCTAAGCGTCATGCCAAAATTAAAACAGACCAATAAAAGTGTTTATGAAGCTGCTATGGATTTGGGGGCCTCTCCTGTCTATGCCTTTTTCAAAGTAGTCTTTCCAGATATCCTACCTGGAGTATTGTCAGGGTTTCTTATGGCTTTTACGATGTCCCTAGATGACTTTATCATCACCCATTTTACTAAGGGTGCTGGAATCAATACCTTGTCTACCTTGATTTACAGTGAAGTGCGCAGGGGAATTAAACCTTCCATGTATGCATTATCCACCATTATCTTTGGAGCAGTGCTGATACTGCTGATTATCACTAATTTTGCACCCAATAGACATAAAACATTTGACAGTACTCATTGAAATAGAAGGAGAAACAAAAGGATGAAAAAAAATAAATTTATTGCAGCATTAGGACTTTTCCTGGGAAGCTGCGCAGTACTTAGCGGTTGCAAAGGAGGAGCTTCTCCCTCCAAAGAACAGGAGGGTGCAGGAGAAGTGTATGTATACAACTGGGGAGAATATATTGATGAGGAAGTTATTTCCATGTTTGAAGAGGAAACAGGAATTAAAGTAATCTATGATATGTTTGAAACCAATGAAGATATGTACCCTGTTATTGAGGCAGGAGGCAGAACCTATGATGTGGTTTGTCCCTCTGATTACATGATCCAGAGGATGCTAGAGAATAATATGTTGGCTGAACTTAATTTTGATAATATTCCTAATTTAAGTCAAATTGATCCACAATATTTCGAGCGATCCAAAAGCTTTGACCCAGAAAATAAATATTCTGTACCCTACTGTTGGGGAACAGTAGGAATTCTCTACAATACTAGTATGGTAGCCCCAGAAGATGCTCCTACTCAATGGTCCGATTTATGGGATGAAAAATTTAATGGGGAGATTCTTATGCAGGACAGTGTTCGAGATGCATTTATGGTGGCTTTAAAATCTTTAGGATATTCTATGAACTCCACCAGTCAGGCAGAGCTTGAGGAGGCGCGGGATCTTTTAATTCAGCAAAAGCCTTTGGTCCAAGCCTATGTCATTGACCAAGTAAGAGATAAAATGATTGGCGGCGAGGCTGCCATTGGAGTTATCTATTCTGGCGAAATGCTCTATATTCAAGAAGAAGTAGAAGCTCAGGGATTAGAATATGACCTAAACTATGTAATTCCTAAAGAGGGAACCAATGTATGGATTGATTCTTGGGTTATCCCATCTAATGCTAAAAATAAAGAAAATGCAGAAGCCTGGATTAATTTTATGTGCCGTCCAGATATTGCCAAAATGAATTTTGAGTATATTACCTATCCAACTCCCAATAAAGGTGCTTTTGATTTGTTGGACGAAGATCTCCAAAACAACAAAGCTGTGTTTCCTGATATAGAATCTCTTGACAATTCTGAGGTATTCCAGTATCTTGGAGATGAAGTAGATACTATTTACAATAATCTATGGAAAGAAGTAAAATCGAACTAGAATATTTGATTTTCCAAAATGCTTAAACAAAAGAAAGGGGGGCGTTCCATATGGAAATCTTAGAAGTACTGGAGCATCTACTGCATTATGTGGTGGAAACAGCTATTGTGTGTTTTGAATTCATGGGCGTTCTAGTCATTGTTCTGACAGGCCTTAAAGGAATCTGGGGATTTTTTAAGAAGGATTCTCATCTCCGCTTAAACCTGGTTATGGGCATGGCATTAGGACTGGAATTTACCCTGGGCAGCGAGATTCTTCACACCATTGTAGCTCGTGGCTTTGCCGAGATTGCTACGGTAGCTGCCATTGTTGTCCTGCGTGTTGCTCTGACAATTCTCATACACTGGGAAATTAAGGCAGAGAAGGCAGAGGAAGAAGAAGAACTAGCAAAAGAATCCGAACATTCTGAGAAAACTGCGTAAAAAGGAAAAGGAGGACGACTAATATGAGTCAGAAATCTATCATTTTTTTAGATATTGATGGAACTTTA
>DEPC01000058.1:2657-2884 GCA_002358555.1 Hungatella sp. UBA3402
TTAGATATTGATGGAACTTTAGTAAATACGGATGCTAATCCAGAATTTATTCCTGAATCAGCTATCAAGGCTGTGCATCAAGCCCGTCAAAATGGCCATCAAGTATATCTATGTACCGGAAGAAGCAAAGCTGAAATTTATGATTATATCACTGCAGTAGGTTTTGATGGTGTTATTGGTGCTGCTGGCGGTTTTATTGAGGTTCATGGAAAAGAAATCTTCCATGA
>DEPC01000058.1:3201-3577 GCA_002358555.1 Hungatella sp. UBA3402
TGGAAAAGAAATCTTCCATGAAACAATTAAACCAGAATCTGCAGTTATAGTTTCCCAATATTTTAATGATAAAGGAATTGATTTTTATTTGGAAAGCAATTCTGGCCTTTATGCATCTAAAAATCTGATACCTCATCTGGAGTGGATTATCTATGGAGATGTGGAGCATGACCCAGCAGCAAAAGAGCGCAAGAAACAGGGCAGCCATTTTATCAATGCTTTAATCCAGGACTCCCAGATGCCTACGGAGGATATCAATAAGATTTGCTTCCTAGAAACAAATGGTTCTAAGTATCAGGATATCTATGATGCGTTTCATGATGAATTCTATATGGTAAGATGTACAGTTCCTTCTTTTGGAGATGAAAGCGGAGAA